>VAWT01000395.1 GCA_005883415.1 Actinomycetota bacterium
AGGGCCGGCGAGGCGGCGATGGCCGAGCGCGTCCGGCTAGCCTGCGAGCAGCTCGGGTCGGCCGGAGGCAGCCTCGCGGCCTCGGCCGGGGCCAGCGATCGAGCGCGCCAGTCGTTGATCGATCTCGACTGAGTCCCGATCGCGTTGGATCCCGTTGGGCTGGGCTTTCGCCACGCCACATCCCTGACCGTGTGATCCAGGTGCCCGCCATCCCTCACACCAAGACCGGCAAGAAGACCCATTAGAAGACTTCGCGCACCCACACTAGGACACATATATGAATGCCGGGGCTAACAGCTTGCTGACGTTGCGATGTCGGGGTCGCTCATTCGTTCTGCGCGCACCAGAGCAAGTCGAGGAACTCGCTCGGAGGCTTAGACAGAAGGGCTTCGCCAACATCGCGGTGTCGATTTCAGGCGCAGTGATCGAGGACAACAGCTCCGGGAAATTGCTCAGCGACGACGAACGTGAGGCTGTCTGTGCTGTCTTGACTGACGCGGAGAGCGATCCGGCGTTGAGGAGAGCATTCAATCTCCTGTGCGCAGAACCGGAACCGTTGCGAGCGACCTAGGCTCCAACTAGTAATCCTGCAGCGCCCCCCTGGTGCCAGCGGTCCCACGTCAACCTGCCATGGGGTCAGGCGCCCCGAGTACGGTCCGGTGCCAGGGCTCGTAGGCTCGGCCGGGGGTCCCTCCTACGACCAGCATCCGGAGCCCATCGGGCCCAGCGAGCACGCGGCGCCGTTCGGCCGGCGCGACGCGAATCAGGGAGTCGCGTTCGAGCGGAAAGCGCTCGCCCGATTCAAGCTCGAGCACGCCGCCGCCCTCGAGCGCGATGTACATCTCCTCCTGGCCGTCCTCCGCGTGGTCGTGCCAGGGATGGACGGTGGAATCCGGCGGGAGATCGATCGTCTGCACGCCGAAGCTCGTCAGCCCGAGTTCGGCGCGGACCTTTCGCATCGACCCCCGAAAGGTGGCCTCCATCTCATCGAGGCGCTTGCACGTCGCGTCTGCCATCGCGTGCTCCCCTCATCGTGTTGTGATGGTGCCGGTTCACCGCGCCCGCTGGGCGGCTAGGCCCGGGTTGGTGCACATCAGCAAGGGATGCGCCCCCGCGACCGCGAGATCACCGACTACGGCGTAGATCTCACGGATCTCGTGAGGGTGCGCGGGGCGTCGAGCGATGGGCTGGTCGAATCGAGCGACTATGACCGCTCCGGATTCATCGCGCGAATCGAGCGCGCGCGCCGCCGATGCAATCGTGCGCGTAGCGCGTCTCCGACCTACGAAAGCGATCCCGGAGTTGAATCTCGGGATGCCCGCGTGAGCGACGGTGCGCGTAGGGTCGAGCGCTTTGAACGACTTTCTGGCTGCGCGCGGCGGAGCAGCACGAGTCCTAGGGCCGGGGAGATCACCACCGAGAGAAGACCTGCGGCAACGAGTCCCGCGGCGCTCGCCTGGCTGACCACGCCGAGTTGGAGCCCGATTTGGGTGGCGGCGACGATGACCGTCAGGGAGGTGGCTTGAAGCACGCCGGCGATCACCGAGCGCGAGCGGCCGAGCAGTCGCACGTACACGATCGCCGGGAGCCCGCGGGCGAGGTAGATCGCGAGCAGGAACAGCGGTACCCGCGCCACGGTGGACGGGCTCGCGAACAGCGCGTTCAGGTTGAAGCGCAGGCCGCTCGTGACGAAGAACACCGGGATGAATACGCCGAATGCGGCGGCCTCGAGCTTCAGCCTGAACTGGGGATGGGTCGTCTGGTCGCGGTCGATCAGCGACAGCAGGACGCCGGCGGCAAACGCTCCGAGGATCGTCTCCAGCCCGAATTGGTCGGCGAGTGCGGCGAATCCGATCATCAGCACGAACGCCGCGCGGACGCGGATCTGTGCGGTGGTGTCCTGGAGCCGCCGGAGGACGTGTGAGAGGCTGATGGACCGCTCGACACCGGCGATTGCCACGCCCGCCAGGGCTACGACCAGCCCGAACACGCCGACCAGGATCAGCGTCCCGGTGGTGCTGCTCGAGCCCTTGCCCGAGAAGAACAGCGACAGCAGGATGATCGCGCCGAACTCCGCGACTGAGGCCGACGCGAGCACGAGTTGACCGAAGCGCGAGCTGGTGACGTTTGCGTCCTTCAGGACCGGGAAGATCACGCTGACCGACGAGGCGG
>VAWT01000165.1 GCA_005883415.1 Actinomycetota bacterium
TCAACCCGGTTCGGTTCCACGGCTGGAACATCCCGGGGTTGTACGAGCTCTCGCGGCTGCTGCCGCGCAAGCTTCAGGAGGTCCCCGGGGTCATGCAGGGCGGGGTCGGCTGGCAGGGGATCATCCCCGCGCGCGCCGCGAAGATGGGCAGCATCTCGGTCGACAAGGCGATCGCCAAGCTCGGAACTCCTGCCGAGTTCTTCAACGAGCTCGAGCCGGAGAAGATCGCCGACCAGATGACGATCATGTTCATGCCGCGCGTACCGGAGATCGTCGATAAGACGATGCGGCGTGAGCAACCGCGCCTGTGGGGCAACGTCCCTCCGCGAGCCAAGGAGGCTCTTTACGAGCGGATCCGCGAGCAGCTGCCGGAGATCATGCACCGGATCACCGACGAGATCGGCGAATACATCGACCAACTGCTCGATCCGAAGATCCTCGTGATCGATCACTTCGAGCGCAATCCAGCCCTCGTCAACAAGATCTTCAAGGACGTGGGCTCAAGAGAGCTGCGTCTGATGGTCAACTTCGGCTTTCTGTTCGGCTTTCTACTCGGGATCCCGGTGGCCGTGATCACCCACTTCGTCCCCAACTGGTGGCTGCTCCCGGTGCTCGGCGTGATCGTGGGCTGGACCACGAATGTGCTCGGCATGAAGGTGATCTTCGAGCCCGTGGAGCCGCGCAAGATCGGGCCGTTCATGCTCCACGGGCTGTTCCTTCGACGGCAGAACGAGGTGGCCGACGCCTACGCCGACATCATCGCCGAGCACGTGGTGACGATGGAGAACATCGGAGACTTTCTGATCAACGGACCGCGGGGCGATCGAACCGAGCAGATGCTGTACGAGGCGATGCTGCCCGCGATCGACCGGGCCGCCGGGCCTCTGCGCGGCGTGGCCCGGGTGGCGGTGGGTCCGCGGGAGTACGACTCGGTGCAGGAGGCATTCGCACGGGAGTCACGTGAGCACACCATGACCCCCTTCCTCGACGAGGACTTCGGCCACGAGCAGAGCGACAACATCCGCAGGCTGTTTGCGGAACGGACCAGGGAGCTCCCGCATCCGGACTTCGTGGAGATGCTGCGCTCCGCGTTCCGTGAAGACGAATGGATGCTCTACCTACACGGTGCTGTAATGGGCTTCGTCGGCGGCCTGATCCACCTCGGGATCTTCGCATGAGCCACACAGACTCAAATGGCGGTTTGGAGGAGCTCTCGAGCATCGCGCGGCTCGCTGCCACGGCCGCCTGGCACACCGCAGGGTGGTCGGTTCGCGTGCCGGTGCGCGTGACGAGACGCGCATTGGAGGTCGCTGCCGCTCCGGAGAAGGCGGGGGATCTCGTTCAGGAAATCCGTGACACCGCCACTGGCGCCTTGCGGGAACTGATCGCGCTGGCCGACCTGGACTCGAGGAGCCGGGCCTCGAACGACGGGGCCGAAGGAAACGACACGGTGAGGGGCGCTGACGTGGCGCGCCGGGTGGTCGAGGCCGTTCCTGGCAGGGATGTGGCACGCAAGGTGGTCGAGACCATTCCGACTCCCGAGGAGGTGCGCCAGGCATTCGGTGACGGACGGTCAGCGCGCAACGGGAAGGTCCCCCTCCGGGTCAGGGGCCAGGAGCTGCTCGAGCTCTCGCGAGACGTCCACTACGAAGAGAGAGCGCATCCCGCTTACGAGCGGCTGATGGAGTCACTGGCGCCTGATGAGGCGCGAATTCTGCGGCTGCTTCTGTTCAGGGGGCCGCAGGCCGCGGTCGACGTGCGCACCGGTGGGCCGCTGGGCCTGGTTCAGTCTCGGCTCGTGTCGCCCGGGCTTAACATGATCGGCGCACGGGCGGGGTGCCGTTACGTGGAACGCGTGCCGTCTTACCTGACGAACCTCAACCGCCTGGGCCTGATCTGGTTCTCGCGCGAGACCCTTCGCGACCCGGAGCGCTACCAGGTGCTCGAGGCCCAGCCCGACGTGCTTGCGGCGATCAACTCGGTGCGCTACGCGAAGATCGTGCGCCGCAGCATCCACCTGACGCCGTTTGGTGAGGACTTCTGCCGCGCTGCCCTGGTGGAGGACGGGGAAGAGCTGGTCGACTTGCCGGAGCACGCGTCGCCGGCCAAATCGCGCGACCCCGGTCCGCCTGAGCTCCCCTCCTAGGCTCGCTACAGCAGGTCTGCCAGCCGCCGCCCCGCGGACGCGAGCTCGCCGGCATCGCCGGCCTCGAGGACGGCCTGGAGGTCGAGCATGCGCATGCCGAACCGGTCAAGGGCCGATGAGCCGACGATCGCGTGGCAGGGCACGCCGGACTGGCGAGCCCGGGTGGCGACCTCGGATAGAGCCTTTCCGGCGAGGCTCTGCTGGTCGAGTCTTCCCTCGCCGGTCACCACCGCTCGAGCACGCCGGAGACGCGGGTCGAAGCCGATCGCGTCAAGCACGTGCGAGGCGCCTGGCACCAGCTCGGCGCCAAATGCGGCCCACAGACCGCCAGACAACCCGCCCGCGGCCCCCGTCATCGGGACGCCGCGGGGGTCTCGGTGGCCGAGGCCCCGGGCCTGCGCGTGGAGACGACGGGTAAGGCGCCGCACCTGATCGGGCGTCGCTCCCTTCTGCGGTCCGAACAGGCGGGCGGCATCCTCGAACGGCGTGCGCACGTCGCACAACACGACCAGGCGAGCGCTTTGAGGCACACCTCCCGCCCTGTGCAGCGCGTCGATCGCGCCTGAGCCACCGTCCGTCGTCGCGGTTCCCCCGGCTCCCACGATCACCGTCCGCGCCCCGCCCTCGAGCGCGGCTGCGATCAGTTGCCCGGTGCCGAACGTCGAGGCCTTGACGGGATCGCACTCGTCCGATACCAGGTGGAGGCCGCTGGCGGCGGACGCCTCGACGACCGCCGTCATGCCTCGTCGGCTCGCGGGTGTCAGCCCAAACGGGGCCTCGATCGGCCGGCCCAGCGGGTCCTCGACCGGCGCCGTGCAGAGCTCGGCTCCCAGAGCGTCCAGCAGGGCATCAAGGGTTCCCTCGCCCCCGTCGGCTATCGGGCAGAGATCGGCCTCGAGCCCCGCCCGCTCAAGCCCGCGACCGATTGCCGCGGCCACCTCGGTTGCCATTAGCGTTCCCTTGAACCCGTCCGGCGCGACGAGCACGGTCCTGGGAATGCCTGTGGTCGCCACGGCCCTACTTCACGCCCTCCGGCGGTCCGATCGTCGCCCCCTCCGGGCCGAACTGCTCGACGTAATGGGGATGCACGTCGTTCCAGATGCTCATATGCTCGCGCGGCTCGGGCTCCCCGCGTAGCGAGACATCGAGTGCCTCAAGGCAGGCATGCCAGCCGGCGGCGTCGCGGGCGGACTTGCCTCGCTCCTCGAGAGTGTCGAGCAGCGTCAGCTCGGTGCCGTCCCCGATGGCCCGGACCTCCAAGCGGAGGATGTCCGGGCCCCAACGGAGCTCCATGAACGACTCGTGCTCATAGGAGAGCATCTCGCCCTCCATCGGCGGGGCCTGGCCGCCGGGGAACGTGAAGCGTAGGGTTGCGCCCGCGGTCCGTTCGCCCTCGATCGTCGTCGGGAACCATTCCGTCAAGTGCTCGGGCTCTGTGATGGCGTGCCAGACCTTCGCTTTTGGATAGGGGAGCTGGCGGGTGAAGCGAAGCTGCCACCGGCCATCGTCGAGCTGTTCGACGCTCCCGTAGCTCCGCTCATGCTGGTTCGGGGTCATGCCGCCTCCATTCAGTCGGACATCCGCTCCAAGTGCCGTTCGAGGTCGTCGAGGCTGACCGCCCACATCCGCCGGTAAGGCGACAGCCATTCGTCGATCGCGCGCAGCGGCTCGGGCCGCACGCTGTACAGCCGCCGCTGGGCCTCGCCTCGCACATCGACCAGTCCCGCCTCGCGCAGGATGCGCAGGTGCTTCGAGACCGCGGGCTGGCTCAACTCGAGGTGCTCGACGAGCTCCCCGACGGGGCACTCGCGGGCGCCCAACAGGTCAAGGATCCGGCGACGGTTCGGCTCCGAGACGACCTCGAACACGGACACGAGCCATAGTATGCCAAGGTGGCTATATAGCTGTCAAGGCATGCGGTCACCCGAAACCCCGCGGGCGCAGGGGCGCCCGGAACCCGCGGGCGCAGTGACTCCCGGTGAAGAGCGTGCTTTAGAGCGCAACCAGGCCGCCTCGACCCCGGAACGTGCTCGTGAGCACCCTATATGTGACGCAGCGAACAAACCGGTCATGGGCGACCGGGTTTGTGCTCTGGAACACGTTGACGGGCGCGGGTCCCGGCAACTAGCGCTTCCGCTCAGGACCTCATCTGCTCGAGCTTGCACTCGAGCGGGGGCTTGTCCTCTCGCCAGCGAAGGATCTTCGTCCCGTGCCTGATTCGGCCACCGCTCGTGTGGTCAAACGTCACCTCGACGACCAGCTCGGGGCGGAGCTCGATCCACTCGAGCTCCTTCTCGTTCTTCCAGCGGCTCGGATCTCCGTGCCCGCGCTTGCCGGTCTCGTACGGCGCGAGCTTCTGCGGAAGCGAGCGCTTCTCGGCCGCGCGCAGACCCGAGGAGTGTCCGACCACATGCATCTGGCCGGCATCGTCGTACAGGGCCAGGATCAGCGATCCGACCGTGTCGGGCTCCTTTCCGGGCCGGTAGCCGGCCACGACCGCGTCGATTGTGCGCACCCGCTTGACCTTGACCATGCCCGTGCGCTGACCCGGCCGGTACGGAGCGGTCACGTCCTTGGCGACCACTCCCTCTCCCGAGCGCAGCCACGGTTCGGCCTGATCACGTTCGAGCGTCAGGGGGGTGACCGCCACCTGCCCGTCCGGCAGCAGTGACTCGAGCGCCGCTCGGCGCGCGTCGAACGGTGTCTCGAGCAGCGCATCGTCATCGTGGGCGAGGAGATCGAATGCCACGTACCGCGCTGGTGTCTGCTCGGAGAGCATGGTTATTCGTGACACCGCCGGGTGGATCCGCTGCTGGAGCGCGTCGAAGTCCTGTCCCCCCTCGTCGGCGTCGATCACGATCTCGCCGTCGAGGACATATCGGCCCTCAGGGAACGAGAGCTCAGGGAAGTAGCGCCCCAACGGCTTGCCGCTGCGCGACTGGAGCATCAGCTCTTCACCGTCGACGAACGCGATGCACCTGAAGCCGTCGTACTTGGGCTCATACGACCACTGCTCTCCAGCGGGCAGCTCAGGCCGAGAGCGGGCGAGTTGGGGCTCGATAGGAGGCTTCAGCGGTAGCGGCAAGGCGGGACGATCGTATCGGCGCGGACCTATGAGCGGACCTCGGCGCCGTCGGGCGGCGGTGGCAGCCCCCGCTACGATCATCCGGTGGCGACCGAGCGCGCGACTACCGCCGAGGAGGAGTACCTCGAGAGCCTGTTCTGGCTGTTCGAGGCCGGCCTGCCGATGACCGGCGCCAACTTGTCCAAGGCCATGCAGCTTTCGGCTCCGACCGTCCACGAGATGCTGGGGCGGCTGGAGCGCGACGGGTATATCGTGCGCAACAGCGAGCGGGCGATCGACTTCACTCCGGACGGCCGCCAGCACGCGGAGCACATCGTCAGCCGCCACCGCATGATCGAGCGGTTCCTCACCGACGTCGTGGGCGTCCCCTGGGACGACGTGCACGAGGAGGCCGAACAGCTCGAGCACGCGATGACGCCGCGTTTTGAGGCCTATGTGCGGGCGAGCGTGGGCGACGCCAAGACCTGTCCGCACGGCCATCCGATTCGGGTAGGCGAGCGGATCGACGGGGTTCCACTCGCGGACTGCGCTCCCCGGGCCAAGGTCACGGTCCTGCGGCTCGAGAACGAGGCCGAGGACCTACTCCACTACCTGAAGGAGGCAGGTGTCGAGCCGGGCCTCCAGGGAGAGGTGGCGGCCAACGACGGGGAATTTGTCACCGTCGACGGGGAGGGATGGTCGGCGACGGTGACCTCGAGCGTCGCCGAGACGGTGTCAGTGCTCGCGGAGCCCTCGCCGCCCGTACGGATCGCGCTCCCCGAGCAGCTCGTGCTCGGTCGGGAACGCTACGGTCGCTGAGCTTCAGTCTCGGGGCGATCCGGCCCGGCCGTAAGCTGAAGCGGCGGCGGCCCGAGGGCCGGGCGTCCCGCGAGCCACTTGTGGATCTGCTCGTAGACCGCCGGATGGTTGAGCAATTGGAAGTTGTGCACGCCGCCGATATGCCAGTAATGATCGATCGGGAAGGTCAGCCGCTGCACGCGCCGAGCTTGCGCCCAAGCGCTCGCCCCGACCACCGATAGGTCGCCGACCAGGCGACTGGCCAGACCATCGGGATTAGGAGAGATGCTTGCCGAGACGAAATAGTGATTGGCGGTCTCCAGGAAGGGGATCTCTGCCGCCCTCCTCCGGACGTATTCGTCTGGATCGTGGCCGGACCAGTCCTCTTCCAGCAGATAGCCGTAACGGAGATCCTTGATGCCGCAGCTGCGGGCGTTCAACGCCGTGGCCATCGATTTGGTCTCGGGCAGCCGCGCCAGCGCGGCGCTCGCCGCATTGGTGGCCCGCTCGAGCGCGGCACCCAGGTGGGGGCAGCTGAGCATGAACACGTGACGCACCATCTCAACCCACGGCCGCCCGGCACCCTGGTGGCAGGCGCTGCGGGCGACCAGCCCGCCCACCGAGTGCCCGATGAGCGCGATCTCCTCCGGCGGGACCGGCCAGACAGACGTCAGCTCGTCGAGCAGCCGCGCGAGATCGCGGCCGTTGTCCGAGACGTGGCGGCCGCTGTTGTAGCGGATGTAGACCGGCGTGTAGCCAAGCTCGACTCGGAGCCGCGGCCCGTAGGGGACGTGTCTGCGGGACCACAGCGCCCAAGCCCCCTCGGTCTCGCACAGACCGTGCATGAACACGACCAGGCGAGCGGTGGCGTCCGGAAAAGCGGCACGTACGGAGTCCACATCCAAATCGACCGCTTGCCCGCCCCGTCGCACCGTCATCCGCACGGCCAACGGGCTGTGCTCGCGCTCTAGCCGGTCGCCGAACGCTCCGTTCAACGCCCCGATCGCCACCCGACCGGCCGGTGCCCGCTCTATGGAGGGCGCCTCGGGCGGTCGCCTCAAGCTGATCGCGCGGGCACCGGCCCGAACGGCCGAGGCGAGCGCGCCGCCCAGCCCCGCATACACACGGTGGGTGATCCCGTCATGAATCAGACGTACCGGAGCCGCGATCTCCCCCACCGAGTCGAACACCCGCTCGGCGATCCCTTCGTGCATCTCCTCGATCCGCGCTGTGGCGCCTCCGAGCGCCTCTGATGCCAGCTCGCCGAGGGCACGAACCTCTTGCGACCGCATGATGCTCACTAAACCGCGATGGAGCCGCGGTTTCAAGTCCCGGGCGATCGCGGTGGCTATGTTGCGGCCCATGCTGTTGCGAAACGACCGCGGCGGGGTTCTGGCCATCGGCCAGACCTCCCACGCCTGGATCTCGGGTCAGCTGGCGCGCGCCTGGGGCAACGTGCGCTTTTCAGCGCCAGAGCCACGCGAGGAGGTGTGCCTGGCTGCAGAGCAGCACGACATCGGCATGGCGCAGTGGGATCTCGAGCCGACGGGCAATCCGAACACGGGCCTGCCGTACTCGTTCATGGAGATGCCGCTCGCGGAGCATCTCGGATTGTGGAGCGCGGCGCCACGGCGGCTGCTGACCCAGAGCCGGTACGCGGCACTGCTCGTCTCGATGCACGGGGCGCGCCTGTACGCGCGCCGCGACCAGGATGCGCTCGAGGACGGTGAAGCCCAGGCCGTGCGTGAGTACCTGGCCGCCGAGCGACGGTTCCAGGACGAGCTGGTGGAATCGCTCGCCGCCGATCCGCGGACCGCAGCGTCGGTCGAGGAATCAGTGCTGGCCGACAACAGCCAGCTGATCTGGACCTGGGACTTCCTGTCGCTTGCTATCTGCCTCGACTGGGCGCCGCGACCGGCGCCCAAGGTCCCCTCAGCGGAGGGGCGGGTGGAGCTGGCGCTTGTGCCGGCCGGAGAAGAGCGACGGTTGTGGCTCGACCCTTGGCCCTTCGAAGGCGTTCGAGTGGCCGTTCGCTGCGATGCGCGGCGCCTCTCGGGGCCCTTTGCGGGAGAGGAAGAGATGCGAGTCGGCCTTGCCGCCGCGCCGTGGGAGACAGTCGGGTTCGAGCTCCTCAGCAGGTAGACGACGGCGCTGAAGCTCCGCTGCCACTGGCTGGGTCGTCGACGACCCCGGCATCCGACGGGCGCACCACGGCGCCGAGATGCACGACGTACCACACCCCGCGCCAAGAGATCATCGACGCGATCCCGAATGAGCTCGTCTGGCTGCCTTCGCGATATACGACGCGAGCGTTCGGGACCTCGTAGTACCCGACGCCGTTGGAGCATGTGCCCGGCGAGACCCAGTGGGCATAGCCACCGGGAACCTGGACTCCGATCAGCTGGGCGGATGAGCTGCCCGCGCCCAACTGCCCGTGTGCGGCGGCGATGTCTAGCCCAAGCTCGTGGACTAGGCGGTTGGCGTAGTCGGCCCCCGGATTCGCGATCGCCTTCACCTGCGCGTAGGCCCCTTCCGGGAAGAAGGCGGGCATGGCCGCGGCCACGGAGTTGGTCCGGATGCCTTGCCACAGTGCCGCCATCTCGGCCTGAAACTCGGCCGTGGGGGCCGATGGCAGCTGAGAGGTCTGCGGCAGCGAGCCGGCGGAGGGCTGGGGCGGTGCCGGCTTGCCGGGCGTCGTGGCGACCTGATTGGCGCTCGGCGTCGTCGCTGGGCGCGACCCGGTAGAGCCGCTACGCGTCGCCGAACTCCCGCAGCCTGCAAGCAGCACTACTGCGAAGGCGACCGACGTCCTACGCAACGTGCTATGCCGCGGGCGCGCCGACCGCTTCGATCTCGGCGTAGGCGTCGGCCAGCCGCTTGATGCCCTCCTCGATCTCCGCCGGCGTAACGCCTGAATATGCAAGGCGGAGGCTCGAATCACCGCCCTCGAGCACGAACTCTGAGCCCTTCACGAACACCACACCGCGGCCGGCGGCGGCCGTGAACAGCGCGTCGACGTCCGTTCCTCTTGGCAGCTCGACCCAAAGGAAGTAGCCCCCCTGGGGCTCTACGAAGCGAGCGTCGGGCAGCTCGTGGCGCAGCGCCGCGCACAGGGTCGCGGCCCGTTCCCGCAGCGCGGTCTTGACCATCTCGATCGAGCGCTCGAGCGCCCCCGAGCGGCAGAACTCGTAGACGATCCCCTGAGAGACCATGCTGGGCGAGATGTACGTGCTGGTGGCGATCTTCGCGATGGTGGCGATCATGTCCTCGGCGCCGACCAGGTAGCCAACCCGGATACCGGGACAGACCGTCTTGGAGAACGACGAGGCGTACACGACCGTCTCGCCGTCCATGGAGAAGATCGAGGGCAGCTGCTGGCCCTCGAAGCGCAGCGCCACGTATGGATCGTCCTCGAAGATCGTAAAGCCGCGAGCCCGAGCTAGCTCGAGCAGGCGCTCGCGCTTGTCCACGGACAGGGTGTAGCCGGCCGGATTCTGGAAGTTGGGGATGATGTGAGCGAGCGTGGGATTGGCTCCGGCGGTCAGCACCCGCTCCAGGGCGGCGACGTCGATCCCGTCCGGCTCGAGCTCGACCATCCGCACGTCCGCGCCCCGGTTGCGGAGCGACAGCAGCGTACGGTCGTACGTGGGGCGTTCGACGATGACCGAGTCCCCCGGCGCCACCAGGGCATCGAACAGGAAGGCGTCGGCCTGCATCGACCCATTGGTGACGAGCACGCATTCGGGGCCGACGCCGTGGCGCTCGGCGATCCAGGCTCGCAACGGTGGGTAGCCGACCGAGGTCCCGTATGCGGTGAGGCCGCCGGGGTCGTTCGCGAATGCGCGCCCGGCAGCGCCACGGAGTCCCTCGACGTCGATGATGTCCAACGAAGGCGCGCCGCGGGCGAACGAGATGGTCTCCGGCATCTGGAACGAAGAGTACGTGCTCGACCTGCGGAACGCGGCTTGGCCGTACGGAGCTCGGCCGACTTGGTCCGCGGCGCGGTCAGGCCGCAGCGCCCAACAGAGAGACCGCTAGCTCGGCCACCTCAGTCGGCGTGCGGCCGACGCGGACGCCTCGGGCTTCGAGCGCCTCCGCCTTGGCCGCGGCCGTCCCCCTGGAGCCCGACACGATCGCGCCGGCGTGGCCCATGGTCTTGCCGGGCGGGGCCGTGAAACCTGCGATGTATGCGACCACTGGCTTGGACACGTTCTCGGCGACGAATTCGGCTGCCCGCTCCTCGGCGTCACCCCCGATCTCGCCGCACATGACGATCAGCTCGGTCTGGGGGTCGTCCTCGAACAGCCCGATCACGTCGATGAAGTCCGAACCCGGGACGGGGTCGCCGCCGATCCCAACGATCGTCGAGTTTCCGAACCCCTGCTGGGCGATGACGTTGCCGATCTGGTACGTGAGCGTGCCCGACCGGGAGACCACGCCCACGTTGCCCTCCTTGAAGAACGCGGCGGGGATGATCCCCACGTTCGCCTTGCCCGGCGACAGGATCCCGGGGCAGTTGGGCCCCACGAGACGCGAGCGGCCGTTCTTTCGGATGGCGTTGTACACCCGCAGCTCGTCGTGGGCGGGAATCCCCTCGGTAATCACCACGATCAGCTCGATCCCGGCGTCCTCGGCCTCGAGGATCGAGTCGGCGGCGAAACGCGGCGGGACGAAGATCATCCCCGTGTTGGCGTCTGTCTCTTCGACCGCTTGGTGGAACGTGTTGAAGACGGGAATGCCGTCCACGTCCTGGCCCCCCTTGCCGGGAGTCACTCCCGCGACCACGTTGGTGCCGTAATCGCGGTTGCGAAGCGAGTGGAAGGTCCCCTCGCGTCCGGTGATCCCCGACACGCAGAGCTTGGTATAGCTGTCGACGAGGATGCTCATGCCGGTGTCAGGGTCACCTCCGCGGAGCCTCCAGCCCCGCGTCTTGAGGCGATTGGGCTTCGTCCGGCCGTCCTTGACCGTCGCCTGCGGCGACTCCCGCCAACTCAACCACCTTCTGCGCCGCCCCGTCCATGGTCGGCTCGGTGTGGACGTTCGGAAGGTTCGCCTCCGCGAGCAGGCGCCTGCCCTCCTCGTCGTTGGTCCCGTCGAGTCGGACGACGAACGGGACCGTCGGCTTGATCTGGTCGAAGGCCTCGATCAGACCCTTGGCCACTTCGTCGCCGCGAGTTATGCCGCCGAAGATGTTGAACAGCACGGCCTTTACCTTCTCATTGGAGAGGATCACCTCCACCGCGCTGGTGATGGCGTCTGCCTTGGCACCGCCGCCGGCGTCGAGGAAGTTGGCCGGCGAGCCTCCGGCCTGGGCCACCACGTCGAGCGTCGACATCACCAGGCCGGCGCCGTTGCCCAGGATGCCGATATCGCCATCAAGCTTGACGTAGGTGAGACCGCGCTCCTTGGCCATCCGCTCCTGGGGGTCCTCGGCGGAGATGTCGCGCAGGTCGGCGTTCTCAGAATGGCGGAACAGGGCGTTGTCATCGAGGGTGACCTTGGCGTCCAGCGCCCTCACCTCCCGATCCGGGGTGACGATCATCGGGTTTACCTCCACCAGCGTCGCCTCCTCACCGATGAACGCGTCGTAGAGCGCGGCCAGCATCGCGCCGACAGGCCCGACGACGTCGGAGTCGACGCCCGCTTCGAACGCCAGCCGGCGACCGTGGAAGTCCTGGAAGCCGACCAGGGGGTCAACGTGAAGCCGCGCGATCGCATCGGGATCGGAGGCGGCGACCTCCTCGATATCCATGCCGCCCTTGGTCGAGAGCATCACCAGCGGAGCCTTTGCCGAGCGGTCGAAGATCACCGAGGCGTAATACTCGGAGGCGATCTCCGAGGCTCCCTCGACCCACAGCTCGTGAACCGTCAGACCGCGGATGTCCATCCCCAGGATCGCCCGGGCTTGCTCCTCGGCCTGCGAGCGGTCCTTGGCCACCTTGATCCCTCCGGCTTTGCCGCGCCCGCCGATCTGCACCTGGGCCTTGATCACGCACGGATAACCGATCTCGTCCGCCGCCGCCACCGCCTCCTCGACGGTCTTGGCGGGGACGCCATCCGGCACGGGCACCCCATGGCGAGTGAACAGTTGTTTGCCCTGATATTCGAGTAGGTCCATCGCTTGAGGACTGTATTGAAGTCCTCCGCGACGGCGCTCCCACGCCCCGTCATGGCATCATCCCGCCGCCATGGCCATTCCGAAGAACATCACGTTCGTCACCTTCGATGTCTACGGCACGTTGATCGACTGGGAGACGGGGGTGTACGAGGCTTTCAGCAAGGAGGCGGAACGCGACGGGTTCACGATCGAACGCGACGAGTTGATCCCGCTCTTTCACGAGATCTCGCAACAGATCGAGGCTGGGTCATACGAGCTCTATGCCGAGGTGCTGCGCCGGACCGCGGTCCAGATCGCCAAGCGGCTCGGATGGCCCTTGGAGCCATCGCGTGCCGGCTTTTTGCCCGATTCGGTGCAGCGCTGGCCTCCATTCAAGGAGACCAACTCCGTGCTTGCGAAGATCGCCAAGAAGCACAAGGTGGGGTTGATCTCCAACGTCGACGACAAGCTGTTGGGGCAGACCCGCCGTCACATCCCGCTCGACTTCGATCTCGTGGTAACCGCCCAGCAGGTGCGCTCGTACAAGCCGGATCCCGCCCACTTCAACGAGTGCGAACGGCGGATCGGCGGCAAGCGAGGGTGGGTGCACGTGGCCGCCAGCTACTACCACGACGTCGAGCCGTGCCTAAAGAAGAGGGTGCCGGTGATCTGGGTCAACCGTTCGAAGCAGGAGCTCGAGCCCCCTCAGAAGAAGCCCGACGGAGAGGTGGCGAACCTCCGCGAGGCGGCGAAGCTGGTTGGTGTCAGCTAGCTCCGTCGCTGATCACGACGAGCGTGTCGCCCGTGGCGACCGAAGATCCGACAGCGATCGGTAGCTCGGCAACTGTCCCAGATTTGTGGGCGGTGATCTCGTTCTCCATCTTCATCGCCTCGATCACCGCGATCAGCGCGCCCTCCTGAACCGGGGCCCCCTGCTCGACGGCGACCTTCAGGACGGTGCCCTGGATCGGCGAGGAGAGCGTGTCCCCGTCGGCGCCGCCGCCCGCGGTGCGGGCCCGCTCAGAGCGCCTGAGCGGACGCGGGGCTGCGGCCGCGGGGGTGGCGCCGTTCACGGCCAAGCCTTCGAACGGCGGCCCGATCACCTTGACCTCGAAGCGTTTGCCCGACACCTCGACTGTGTAGCTCTGCTCGAGAGTCGCCGCCGCCTCCTCGGGCTGGGGTTCGGCCTTCGGGAACGCAAGCTGCTTGAGCCACGCCCGGTCTTCGATCAGGTCGCGGCCGGTCTCGGCATCTGCCCACTGGCGGGTCTGCAGGAATGTCTCGTGGAACGGCAGCAGCGTCTTCAGGCCGCCGATCTCGTACTCCCCCAGGGCCCTCAACATCCTGGATGTGGCCTGCTGCCGGTCGACGTCCCAGACGATCAGCTTGGCCACCATGGGGTCGTACATCGGCGTGATCTCCGAGCCGGGGCCGACGCCCGAGTCGACCCGGACGCCCGGTCCCGCCGGTTCGCGATAGGAGGTGATGGTGCCTGGCGCGGGGACGAAGTTCCTGGAGGCGTCCTCGGCGTTGATCCGGCACTCGATCGCGTGGCCCCGCAGCACCACCTGGTCCTGCCCAATCGACAGCGGCTGTCCGGCGGCGACCCGGATCCCCTCCTTGACGATGTCGATGCCAGTGACCATCTCGGTCACGCAGTGCTCGACCTGGACTCGCGTGTTCATCTCCAGGAAGAAGTACTCCGCTGCCTCGGCACCCTCGTTGGTGACCAACAGGCCCTCGATTGTGCCCGCGCCCGTGTAGCCCACGGCCGCTGCCGCCTCCGTGGCGATCTTCCCGATGCGGGCGCGGAGCTCCTCGTCGACGGCCGGGGCCGGGGCCTCCTCGATCAGCTTCTGGTGCCGGCGCTGGACCGAGCAGTCGCGTTCTCCAAGATGGATCACGTTGCCGTGCCTGTCGGCCAGGACCTGCACCTCGACGTGCCGGGGGTCGGGCAGGTAGCGCTCCAGGTAGACCGTAGGGTCCGAGAAGAACTTCTCGCCCTCGCGGGCGGCGCCTTCGAAGGCCTCCTTGAGCTTGTCCTCGGAGGTGGCGACGCGGAAACCCTTTCCGCCCCCGCCGCCGGCGGCCTTGACCGCGACCGGATATCCGATCGTCTGCTCGATCAATTTCTGGGCCTCCTCCACGCTCGACACCGGCTCGGTCGTGCCGGGGACGATCGGGACTCCCGCTTCTGCCATCAGCTCGCGTGCCCGGGTCTTCGACCCCATGGCCTCGATCGCACTCGACGGGGGACCGATGAACGTGATCCCGTGCTCCTCCAGGGCCGAGGCGAAGACCGCGTTCTCGGCCAGGAAGCCGTATCCGGGATGGACGGCCTGCGCACCGGAGCGCTCGATCGCGTCGAGCAGCTTGTCGATGCTCAGGTAGCTCTCGGGGGCCGGCCCTGGGCCGAGCAGGTAGGCCTCGTCGGCACGTTTGACGTGAATCGCATCGCGGTCAAGCTCGGAATAGACCGCCACGGTCGCGATCCCGAGCTCCTCGCAAGCGCGAATTACGCGGACCGCGATCTCGCCGCGGTTTGCGATCAGGACCTTCGAGAACATGGGCGGGCAGCCACTTTACCGTCATGTGAACGGGCCGGCCGGAGGCCAGCCAGCAGCGCCGGCCGGCACCCCGGAGCGCCCGCTAGCGAGCCCCGAGGACCATGCCGGCGCCGGCCGTGTCGCCCGTCGCCTCGTCCACCAGGATGAAGCTGCCGGTCGCCCGGTTGCGCGCGTAGGGGTCGATGATCAGTGGGGCGCTGGTGCGCAGCCGGACGCGGCCGATCTCGTTCAGCGCCAGCTCGGGCGCGGCCTCGTGGGCCAGGGTGTTGACATCCACCCGGTGCTCGATCTCGGAGACGATCACCCGCGCCGAACGGGTGGTGTGCTTGATCGCGTAGCGGCCGTCCACTCGCAGCGGCGCCTCGGTCATCCAGCATCGAACGTGTCGACCTCCGCGACGCGGGTCCGCTGTCCGGCCGGTAGCACCAGTACCTCGTCGCCCGGTCTCAGCACACCTCCCACGAGCTGGCCCGCGTACCCGCGGTAGTCGGGGTGCTGCTGGGAGCTCGGGCGGATCACCCACTGGACCGGAAATCTCAGGTTGACCAGGTCCCGAGCAGGCGCGATCACCACGTGCTCCAGGTGGTAGAGCAGGGGAGGACCGTCGTACCAGGGCATCTCGAGCGAGCGCTCGACGACGTTGTCGCCGTGCAGGGCGGACATGGGAATGAACGTCACGTCGGGGAGACCGAGCCGTGCGGTCCAGTCGACCAGCTCCTCGACGATGGCGTCGAATACCGCCTCGTCGTAGCCGACCAGGTCCATCTTGTTGACGCACACGACGACGTGCGGAATCCGCAAAAGCGACGCGATGTAGGCGTGGCGGCGGGTCTGCTCGGAGACGCCCTTTCGTGCGTCCACGAGCACGACCGAAAGGTCGGCGGTCGAGGCCCCTGTGACCATGTTGCGGGTGTACTGCTCATGCCCCGGCGTGTCGGCGATGATGAACTTGCGCTTCGCCGTCTGGAAATAGCGGTAGGCGACATCGATCGTGATCCCTTGCTCGCGCTCGGCCCGCAGGCCGTCCGTCAGCAGAGCCAGGTCGACGTAGGCGTCCCCGCGGCGCTCGGAAGTCGCCAGCAGGTGCTCGAGCTGATCCTCGAAGATCGCCTTGGAGTCATGCAGCAGGCGCCCGATCAGCGTCGACTTGCCATCGTCCACCGAGCCGGCGGTGGCGAACCGCAGCAGCTCGGTGGTCCGGGCACCGGCGAGATGGCCGTTCGTCGCTGCGCCTGCGGCCATGGCTACCACTTAGAAGTACCCCTCGCGCTTGCGGTCCTCCATGGCAGCCTCCGTGACCCGGTCATCGGCACGCGTCTCGCCCCGCTCGGTGATCCTGGTGGCCGCGATCTCCGCGACCACGTCTTCGAGCGTCGTGGCGGTCGAGCGCACGGCGCCCGTGCAGGTCATATCACCGACCGTCCGGTACCGGACTGAGGCCTCAAATGGCTGCTCGCCGTCGGTCAGTTGGACGTATGGGCTGAAGGCGTACAGCATGTCGTCGCGCTCGAATACCTGGCGGCTGTGGGCGAAATAGATGGAGGGCACCTCGAGCCCCTCCGTTGAGATGTACTGCCAGACGTCGAGCTCCGTCCAGTTCGACAGCGGGAACACGCGGACGTGCTCGCCCTTGCGGATGCGGCCGTTGTAGAGGCTCCACAGCTCGGGTCGCTGGCGCTTGGGATCCCACTGGCCGAAATCGTCACGGAACGAGAACACGCGCTCCTTGGCCCGAGCTCGCTCCTCGTCGCGACGAGCTCCCCCGAACGCGGCGTCGAACCCGTGCTCGGCGATCGCGTCCAGCAGGGTCGTCGTCTGGAGCCGATTGCGAGAGGCGCGCGGACCGGTCTCCTCGACCACCCGTCCGGAGTCGATCGACTGCTGCACGCTGGCGACGATCAGCCGCTCACCGAGCCCGGAGACCAGCCGATCGCGGAACTCGAGCACTTCAGGGAAGTTGTGGCCCGTGTCGACGTGCATGATGGGAAACGGGAACCGCGCGGGACGGAAGGCCTTCTCCGCCAGCCGCAGCAGGACGAGGGAATCCTTGCCTCCGCTGAACAACAGCACCGGTCGCTCGAACTCCGCGGCCACCTCGCGGAAGATGTGGATCGACTCGGCCTCGAGCGCTTCGAGGTGGGAGAGCTCATACGTCAACGGGTTCACGGCTGCTAGCTGCTGCTCCGGGAGTTCATGTCAGTGGTCCTCCGCGGGCCATCCAGGCCCGCGTTCTGATGTTCTCGCTCGGCGTCACGCCTCGCTTAACAACGCCTTGCGGCTCACAGGTGGATGCCGCACTCGGTCTTGTCTTGTCCTGCCCAACGGCCAGCGCGACCTTCCCCCGGCTGGGTGCAGGGGGCGCACCCGATCGATGCATAACCGCGGTCGTGGAGCGGGTGGTATGGGAGGTCGTGGCGGTCGATGTAGTTCCACAAGTCCCTTTCGGACCAGTCCACGAGCGGGTTGACCTTCCAGATCCCGCGCTTGGTGTCCTGCTCCAGCTTTGGCGCCGCAGCCCTGGTGGGCGTCTGCTCGCGGCGGATCCCAGTGATCCAGGCGTCAACGTGGGCCAGCGCGTGCTCGAGCGCGTCCACCTTGGCCTGCCCGCAGCAGCGCTCTGCGGTCCACGGCCCATCCTGGCTACGTGCATCCACAACCTCGATGCTTACCCCAAAGCGCTCCTCGAACGCCCGCCAGGTCTGAAGCGTCTCCGGGAACAGGACGCCGGTGTCGATCATGAAGCCGTGCGCCGCCGGCTCGATCTGGGTCAGCATGTGCACCAGCACCGACTCCTCCTTCTGGAAGGAGCAGGCCAGGGTCAGCCGCGGGTGAAAGCGGTCGACCGCGTAGGCGATCACGTCCTGGGCGGAGGCTTCCTGGATGAGGTCCGGGGCGGTGATGGCCATGACTCTAGACGCCCTAGACGGCGCACTCGCCTTCGCCGCGAATTACCTCGAACGGGCCTGAGCGCGCCCAATCGACGAAGTAATTCATGTTCTCTAGGTTGAATTCGACAGGCATCGTCAGGTCCTTGATCTGGGCCTCGAACTCCTTCGTGCCGACTCGGTCCGCGAACGCGTTGAACTCCTCACCGTCCCGGCGCTCTGACTCGTAATAGCGGACCCAACGCTCTACGGCCTCGGGAATCCGCTTTGCGGGGAGCCGGGCCTTCAGGCGCTGGCCGTAGCGAACATCGCCACCCTCGTACGCGCCCCCGATGTGGGGGATGTACGCCGGGACGGTGCGGTCGCCGACCTTGATCGACGCTCCGTAGAAGCCGATGTTGGCGATGTGGTGCTGCCCACAGCCGTTGGGGCAGCCGCTCATCTTCACGTGGATCCGCCGCGTGAGCTCGTCGTCGATCTCCATTTGGACGAGCCGCTCGTGGATAGCTTCGTTCAACCCCATCGAACTCGTGATCCCGAGCTTGCAGGAATCGGTGCCCGGGCAGCTGACGACATCGGTGATCTCATCAGCGCCAGCGCCTCCAAGTTCGAGCGCCCGAAGGCGCTGCCACACCTGGTAGACCGATTCGTCGCGAACCCAGCGCAGAATCAGATTCTGATGAACGGTCGTTCGAGCGTAGCCGCCGGTGTACTCCCGCATGATCTGCGCCAGCCCGCGGAACTGCTCCGTGGTCAGGTCGCCGCGCGGAACCTTGACCTCGACCGTCGAGAAGCCGCGCTGGCGCTGAGGACGGACGTTGGTTTCGACGAAGTGGTCGTACTCCTTCAAATCGCCGTTCGGACTGCCGGTCGCGTCGGGCTTGGCGGGAGCGTTGGCCTCCTCGTCGTCTTCGAACAGCAGCTCGTCGAGCGTGAAGTCACGCTCTGAGACCCAGTCGCCCCCGAGCTCCTCCTCCACCAGCTCGACGAATTCGTACAGGGTCGGGGCGAGGCGCGGCATGATCGAGGTGCCGCCCCCGACCCGCACCTCGACTCCGCGCACGCCGTCGCGAACGCGCGGCAGGAAAGCCAGGTCGTGGATCTTGGTGATCGCGTTGTCCTCGTCCGTGGCCGCGAACGCGGTCTTGAACTTGCGAGGCATGGTCTGGGTAGTGGGGTGGCGCACGAAGTAGCGGACGTACGCCCCCGCGTACGGGGTGATGTCGAACAGCTCGCCTTCCAGGGTGCCGGCGCGCGGATCGCCGGTCACGTTGCGCATCGTGTTCCCGCACCCCTCGCGGGAGGACAGGCCCCCGTCCCCGAGCTCCCGGATCAGCTCCGCGGCGTCGTCAAGCGGCACGTGATGCATCTGGATGTTCTGCCGCGTGGTGATGTGGCCCTTGCGAAGAGGGACGTACTTCTCGATCCCGGCCGCGAACGCATCCAGCTGGTCGGGAGTCACGCCGCCCAGCGGCAGCTTGACCCTGATCATCTGAACGTCTGGCTGTCGCTGGCCGTACACGCCCTGCTTGAGCCGGAACTTGATGAACTCATCGCCCTCCAGCTCGCCCTTCAAGAAGCGCGTCGACTCCGTGTCGAAGTCATCGAACTCGCGCTGAAGGATGGGGATAATGTGGCCCGGGACGTCCTTGAGGACCTCGGGGTTCTCAAGCGAGCCCTCGCGGGCACCCACCCAACCAGGAGGGCCGGACGTGGCGCTTTCGCTCTTGGGGCGGTCGACTGATGCTCGCTCCATCCTCAAAAAGTATCAAAGGCGGTCCGGTTATAGCCATTTTGGGTTGACCGGCGCCGCGGCGGCCATGTAGCAGCCGCCGCGGCAACCGGCGCGCTCCTCAGTCGGCAACTGGCGCAAGGCCGGCATCTGCGCTGGGGGCGACGCGATGCCTAGCGAGCGCCGCGCGTCGACGAGCGCGGCTGCGGGCCCGCGTCCTGCCGGGCGGGCCCGGAAGGGTGGACAGCGAAGTGGCGGCTCCTAGCCCCGCTTCGTATGACAATGCCGCCAGCCCCCTTCGGTTTTGTGACCCCGTATGCCCTACCGGACAGAGATGGTCCGGTCTAGAAATCTCCGACTGTGACCGTCCCACACGCGGGGACGGATGTCAAGACCGCAGCGTGAGACCTCGGCGGTTTTGGGGGCGCCCGGGCGCCCTAGGCGGTCAGGTCCACGGAAGCGGCGGCTCCGGAGCTCGCGCGACGCCCTCGTACAAGGCGGCCTGATGCCAGGGATTGCACCGCGGGCCAGGCGGTGCGGGGCGGGGAGCCGTCTGGCGCATGAACCGCTCGAGCGCGGCGACCACCGCCGCTGCCTCCTCGGGCGATGCGCCGGGGGCGACGATCTCCAGTAGCGGCCGGCGGTTCACAATGCCGAGGGTATCGTCCGCCGCGCGTGCCCGAGCTGCCCGTCCTCCACCACGATGCCGTGCTCGAAGCCGTCTCGCCGGCGGAGGCCATCGAACGCGTCCGCGAGGGATTGGTTCGGTTCCATGCCGGCCGGTGGGCGATGCCGCCAAAGATCTACCTCGACAGCCCGCCGTTCGGGGACTTCCGGGCCATGCCGGCGCGCGGAGACGGGCTGGCGCTCCTCAAATGGGTGACCTCGTTTCCCCGCAACTCGTCCCGTGGCTTGCCGACCGTCACCGGTGTCATCTGCCTCTCGGATGCCTCGAATGGCGAGCCGCTGATGCTGATCGATGCCCGTTCGGTGACGGCCCTACGTACCGGCGGCGTGGCCGCCGTGGCCACCGCCGCTGCCTCCTCGGGCGATGCGCCGGGGGCGACGATCTCCAGTAGCGGCCGGCGGTTCACAATGCCGAGGGTATCGTCCGCCGCGCGTGCCCGAGCTGCCCGTCCTCCACCACGATGCCGTGCTCGAAGCCGTCTCGCCGGCGGAGGCCATCGAACGCGTCCGCGAGGGATTGACGGGCCGGGCAAGTCCGAGGCGAGCGTCGGGGCTGTGGCTTCATGTGCGCTGTTCTGCGACGAGTGGGCGCAGGCTTCTCACGGAGGCGAGTTGACGGCCGCGGTCACGGCCGGGCTCATCAAGCGCGAGCAGGTGACCGAGCTGGGTGCCGTGCTGGCAGGAGACGCGCCAGGACGCCCGGGACCAGAGGCGGCCACCCTGTTCGACTCCACAGGGCTCGCGGTACAGGATCTCGCGGTCGCGGCGGGGGCGCTTGAGGCCTGGCAGGCCGGTACCGTCTCCGCGCAGATGGTGGCGCTTTAGCGAGTCGGCCTGACCGCTGCGCTACAGCGGGATGTTCCCGTGCTTGCGCTTCGGCCCCGGCTCACGCTTGGTCTCGAGCGTCTCGAGCGCCGTGATCACCTTCGGCCGCGTCTCGTGCGGGACGATGACGTCGTCGATGTAGCCCCGCTCGGCCGCGACGAAGGGGTTGGCGAAGTGAGCCTTGTAGTCGGTGATCAGCTTCTGCCTGCGCGTGTCGGGCGTCGGCGAGGAGCTGATGTCGCGACGGTAGATGATGTTGACCGCGCCCTCCGGCCCCATCACCGCCACCTCGGCCGTCGGCCAGGCGAAGTTGAAGTCCGCCTTGAGGTGCTTTGACCCCATGACGTCGTATGCGCCGCCGTACGCCTTGCGGGTGATGACCGTGATCTTCGGCACGGTCGCCTCCGCATATGCGTACAGCAGCTTTGCCCCATGCCGGATGATCCCTCCCCACTCTTGGTTTGTGCCCGGCAGGAACCCAGGGACGTCGCAGAAGGTCAGGATCGGGACGTTGAAGGCGTCACAGGTACGGATAAAGCGCGCGGCCTTCTCCGCGGAATCGATGTCCAGCACGCCTGCCAGCTGATTGGGCTGATTGCCCACCACCCCGATCGAGTACCCGTTGAGGCGCGCGAAGCCGCAGACGATGTTGCGCGCGTAGTGCTCGTGCACCTCGAAAAATTCACCGTCGTCGACCACAAGCCGGATCACGTCGCGCATGTCGTAGGGCTTGTTGGGGCTGTCGGGAACAACCTGGTCGAGCCCTTCGTCCATCCGCAGCGGATCGTCGGTGGGCTGCACGCGCGGGGGAAGCTCAAGGTTGTTCTGGGGCAGGAACGAGAGCAGGTAACGGGTGTCCTCCAGGCACTGGTCCTCGTCGTCTGAGGCGAAATGCGCTACCCCCGACTTCGAGTTGTGCGACATCGCGCCGCCCAGGGACTCGAAGTCGACCTCCTCCCCGGTGACTGTCTTGATCACGTCGGGCCCGGTGATGAACATATGCGAGGTCTGCTTGACCATGAAGATGAAGTCCGTGATCGCCGTCGAGTACACGGCGCCTCCGGCGCAGGGACCCATGACCAGGCTGATCTGGGGGATCACCCCGGATGACTGGACGTTTCGCCAGAAGACGTCCCCATAAGCGCCCAGCGAGACGACCCCCTCCTGGATCCGGGCGCCGCCGGAGTCGTTCATCCCGATGACCGGGCAGCCGATGTTCGCTGCCAGGTCCATGATCTTGCACATCTTCTCGCCCATTACTTCTCCAAGCGAGCCGCCGAACACGGTGAAGTCCTGGCTGAACACGCACACCCGTCGGCCGTCGATCGTGCCGTGCCCGGTCACCACGGCGTCGCCGTAGGGCTGGTTCTTCTGCATCTCGAACTCATACGTGCGGTGGCGTACGAACGTGTCGAGCTCCTGGAAGGAACCGGGATCGAGCAGCTTCTCGACCCGCTCGCGAGCCGTGTACTTGCCCTTCTCGTGCTGCTTGGCGATCGCGGCATCTGAGCCGGCGTGCACCGCCTCCTGGCGGATCTCCTCCAGCTGGGCAGCCCGCTCGCCGTAGGTCTCGGGGGCTTTGTCGCGCATCGTGCCGCGAGTGTATCCGCGCTGTGAGGGCCCGGAAACCGGCCCGGTGAAGTTCAGGGCGAGAGGCTACGCCCGCGAGAACGGGCGGTGGTGGGCCTGGCCTAGGCTGTCGAGCGCCGCGGCCAAGGCCTCGGAGGTCTCGGTCGGCCGGGCCGGTTCCCGCGCGACCATGGGAGGCGCTGTCGGTTGCGGCCCGGCAGATTCAGAAGGCGGCGGAGCGGGCGGAGGCGGTTCAGGCGCCTGCCGTTCCGGCGCCGCCGGTTGCGCAGCTGACTGCTCGGGCGCCGCCACCGGCGCGACCGGCTCGGTCGTTCCTCGCTCTGGGGCGAGGAAGCGCAATACGCGCTTGAACAGCCGACCGCGGTTTTGCCCGGCCGGCGGCTGTTCGGAGGTGGGCGCGGCATCGGCCTTCGGCTCGGAGGACACCGGCTCTGGCTCCCCATCTGGCGAGCGCTCAACCTGGGGCTCCGGCTCGGGCTCCAGTACGGGCTGCGGCGGCACCTGCTCGGAGTGAAGGGTCGAATATGTCAGCGTCACGCGCGTCCCCCATCCCGAGGGCTCAAGCTTCACCGTGCCGCTCGCGCGGTCGCCCTCCCAGGCGACGGTGTGTTCAGGCTCAAGCTCCTTGATCCGAATTTCGCCGAACTCTCCTAAATGCCTGGCCAGCGATTGGGCATCGCTGCACTCAGCCCACAGCTCCGGCGGGGACTTCAGCAGGGTACGACTCGCCTGTTGCTCTTTCATGGCCTGAGAGTTTCGTGCGCATGGCCGCGACTCCTGCCGAGCGAAGGGATCCGGGAAGATCCTGTGCATGAGGAAGACGATCCTGGGTCTCGACGGCCCTTCCGTGTCGGCGGTCGGCCTCGGCTGCATGGCGATGTCCGGGACGTATGGACGAGCCGACCGGACGGAGAGCATCGCGACGATCCAAGCGGCCCTGGACGCCGGCATCAACGTGCTCGATACCGGCGACTTCTACGGGATGGGCCACAACGAGCTCCTGATCGCCGAGGCCCTAGCCGGCCGGGAACGGGACGACGTGCTGATCAGCGTCAAGTTCGGCGCCCAGCGGGGTCCCGACGGCAGCTGGCTAGGTCAAGATGCGCGGCCGGCAGCCGTCAAGACCGCACTCACCTACTCGCTTCGGCGGCTGCAAACCGATTACCTCGACATCTACCGGCCGGCGCGGCTGGACCCGCAGGTGCCGATCGAGGAGACCGTGGGGGCGATCGCGGAGATGGTGGATGCCGGGTATGTACGGTTCATCGGGCTGAGTGAGGTCGGGGCGGACACGATCCGCCGCGCCGCGGCCGTACGTCCGATTTGCGACGTCCAGATCGAGTACTCACTGCTCTCGCGCGGTATCGAGCAGACGATCCTTCCCGCCTGCCGCGAGCTGGGGATCGCGATCACGGCCTATGGGGTGCTATCGCGTGGCTTGATCGGCGGTAGCTACGCGCCGGGGCAGGGCAGCGATAACGAGCACGACATCCGCGGGCGTTTCCCTCGCTTCCGAGGCGAGAATCTGCGCCACAACCTGGATCTGGTCGGTCGTCTCCGCGCGATCGCTGAGTCCAAGGGTGCATCCATAGCCCAGCTCGCGTTCGCCTGGGTCCTGTCGCGCGGCGATGACATCGTGCCGTTGCTTGGATCCCGCACGCGCGCACAGCTCGAGGATGCGCTGGGGGCGCTCGAGCTCAATCTGGGTCCGGAGGATCTGCAGCGGCTCGAGGAGGCGATGCCTGCCGAGGCGGTCGTAGGCGAGCGCTACGAGTCTGCACAGATGGCGCGTCTGGATAGCGAGCGCTAAAGCCGCTCGGCCGATCCACGCCGCTAGCGCCCGCGAGGAAGATCCGCATCAGAACGTCGGCTGATACTCGCCGAAGACGTCCTTCATGGCGCCACAAACCTCACCCATCGAGCAGCGGTCCTTGAGCGCCCGGCGCAGCACCGGCAAGAGGTTGTCGGTGCCGCGGGCGGTTTGGCGAACCTCGTCGAGGAGCGTGTCGACGAGCTGCTGGTCGCGATCTGCCTTGAACGCCTTCAGGCGCTCGAGCTGCTGACGCTCCGATTCGGGATCGACGCGGAGGATGTCGGGTACCTCGACTCCCTTCTCGTCGACGAACTTGTTGACGCCGACGACGATGTCCTGCGCGATTCGGTAGCGCTCCTGATAGCCGAACGCGGACTCCTCGATCTCGTTCTTGATGAAGTCGATCGCGTTCACCGAACCGCCTAGCTCGTCAACCTTCGCGATCAGCTCGGAGGCGCGCGACTCGATCTCCTCGGTCAGGGACTCGATGAAGTAGGAGCCCGCGAAGGGATCGACCGTATCCGCCGCACCAGACTCGTAGCCGATGATCTGCTGCGTGCGTAGGGCGATTTTGGCTGCGCGCTCGGTAGGCAGCGCGAGTGCCTCGTCGAAGCCGTTGGTGTGCAGCGACTGCGTGCCGCCGCACACGGCGGCGAACCCCTGCAGCGCGACGCGGACGATGTTGTTCTCCGGCTGCTGAGCCGTGAGAGTGACGCCGCCGGTCTGGGTGTGGAAACGCAGCCGCCACGAGCGCTCGTCTTTTGCCCCGAACCGCTCTTGCATGATCCGGGCCCACATCCGGCGCGCGGCGCGGAACTTCCCCACTTCTTGAAAGACGTTGTTGTGTCCGTTGAAGAAGAACGCCAGCCGGGGGCCGAACTTGTCGATCTCAAGACCGGCGTCAAGCGCCGCCTGCACGTAGGCGATCCCGTTGGCCAGCGTGAACGCCACCTCCTGCACAGCAGAGCAGCCCTTCTCGCGGAAGTGGTAGCCGCTGATCGAGATCGTGTTCCACTTCGGCACTCGCTCGTTGCAGTACGCGAACAGATCCGTGGTCAGCCTGATCGCGCCCTCGGGCGGGTAGAT
>VAWT01000408.1 GCA_005883415.1 Actinomycetota bacterium
AGCGCCGCACCGGATCCCGGAGTCCAGCAGTACCGGAGCTCGCCCGTCGACGGCGGCGACCACGCCGGGCAGGCAATCCAGCGTCGCGCGGGACCCGTCGACCTGCCGGCCGCCGTGATTGGACACCACCAGGCCGTCGACACCATGGTCCAGCGCGGCCCGGGCGTCATCGGGATGGCAGATTCCCTTGACCAGCACCGGCAACCGGGTCCAC
>VAWT01000166.1 GCA_005883415.1 Actinomycetota bacterium
TGAGGCTGGCGCGGGAGCTGCGCGACGGCGTGAGGGAGCAGTTCGGCGTGAGCCTGCGGCCCGAGCCGACGCTAGTGGGGGTCGAGCTCTGAGAGCACGGTCCCTTACGCCGGCCGCGCCAGCAGATACCAGGTGGGCTGTGCGTTTCCGAGCCACGGCGGTATGCGGTCAAGGTCCGTGTCGGGGGTGACCGAGACGACATCCCACGTCGGCCCGAACTTGGCCTGGACGTCCTCAGCCGTGATCCCGCGGGGACCGAGCCCCAACCTGCGCGGTTGAAACGCGAACAAGAGGAGCCGTGCCCCGGGTCCGGTGAGTCCCGTCACGCCCTGGGCGCATCGTTCGCGCTCGCGGTCCGACAGCCCGTGGAAGCACCCACGGTCGAGCACGAAGTCGAAGCCGCCGCCGAGGCCGAGCGTCTCCAGGCGCGTGACGTCCCCGAGGATCCAGTTGACAGCCACGCCCGCACCTTGCGATCTCTCCCTGGCGGCCTCGATCGCCTGCTTGACGCCGTCGATCCCCGTCACTGCCCAGCCGCGCTCTGCCAGGTAAACGGAATCTCGGCCGGTGCCGCAGCCAAGGTCGAGCGCCCGCCCGCCCGAGGAGCGCTCGTTCACGACCTCGACCACCCGCGTCGGCACCGCGTCCCGATTCCAGGGCGTGATCCCGAGCCGGTAGAGAAGGGGATAGGGGTTCAAGCCTCGCCCCTGCGCTCCCGCTGGCGCCGGAGCTCCTGCCGCGCCACCGACAGCTTGTGCACCTCGTCCGGTCCATCCGCGAGCCGCAGCGTCCGCAGCGCGGCGTACATGTACGCGAGCGGGAAGTCGTTTGAGACGCCGCCCCCGCCGTGGACCTGGATCGCGCGGTCCACGACCTTCAGCGCGATGTTCGGGACCGCCACCTTGATGGCCGCGATCTCGATCCGGGCGCGCTGATTGCCGAAGGTGTCCATCAGCCAAGCGGTCTTGAGCACCAGCAGTCGCGCCATCTCGAGCTCGATCCGGCTCTCGGCGATCCAGTCCCGAATGTTCGCGTTGTGCGAGACGGGCTTGCCGAACGTCTGGCGCGCGTCGGCGCGGTCGCAGAGCAGCTCGAGGGCGCGCTCGGCGACTCCTATGGCCCGCATGCAGTGATGGATGCGGCCAGGGCCCAGCCGCGCCTGGGCGATCATGAACCCCATCCCCTCGCCGGCGATCAGATTCTCGGCCGGGACCCGCACGTCCTCGAACAGCAGCTCACCGTGCCCTTCCGGATCGAGATACCCGAACACGGGCAGGCTGCGTACGACGCTCACGCCGGGCGTGTCGATCGGGACCAGCACCATCGACTGCTGCTGATAGACCGGCGCGTCCGGATCGGTCTTGCCCATCACGATCAGGATTCGGCAGTTGGGGTGAAGGGCGCCGGTCGTCCACCACTTCCTGCCGTTCAGCACGTATTCCCCATCGACCCGCTGTATCCGCATCGAGATGTTCGTCGCGTCGGAAGAAGCCACATCGGGTTCGGTCATCGCGAACGACGATCGGATCTCCCCTGCCAGCAGCGGCTCCAGCCATCGCGCCTTCTGCTCGTCGGAGCCGAACTGGTGCAGCACCTCCATGTTTCCGGTATCGGGCGCCGAGCAGTTGCAGGCCTCTGACGCGATCCGGCTACGACCCATGATCTCGGCTAATGGCGCGTACTCGATGTTGTTCAACCCCGCCCCGTATTCCTCGTCCGGGAGGAACAGGTTCCACAGCCCGCGAGCCCGAGCCTCGGCCTTCAGTTCCTCGAGTACCGGCGGATGGCAGTGCGGTTTCCCGCGCGAGGCCGACTCTCGCACCTGCTCGAGCCACACTGGTTCGGCAGCCATCACCTTCTCCTCCATGAACTCCAGCAGGCGCCCTCGGAGCTCGTCAGCTTGGGGAGAGAGCTCAAGGTTCATGCCCTGCACCATGGTCATCGCTGGAATCGTATGTCGCGGGCCTTGGGGAGGTCCTGCCGCGTATGTCTCAGGGCCCCCGACGTGCTGCCAAACGCTCCGCGCGACTCGCTAGGCTACCCGGCCAGTTCCCGGTCGGAGCTCCCCTTGCCAAACGACAACTCTGCCCAACACGAGGGGTCATCGGCATTCCGTCAAGCGGCGCCGCTTGAGCTGCGCAACGTCAGCAAGCGCTATCCGGGACAGTCCAACGACGCCCTGAAAGACCTGAGCTTCAGCGTCGGAGCCGGCGAGGTCTGCGTCCTTGTCGGACCGTCGGGGTCGGGTAAGACGACCGCCATGCGGCTGATCAACCGCATGATTCCGCTGTCCTCCGGCGACATCCTGCTTGGCGGGCGCAGCGTGCTCGAGATCGAGCCGAACGAGCTCCGTCGAGAGATCGGCTACTGCATCCAGCAGATCGGGCTGTTCCCGCACCTGACGGTTGAGGACAACATCGCCACCGTCCCGCACCTTCTCGGGTGGGACAAGTCACGTATTGGGGCCCGTGTCAAGGAGCTGGTCGACCTGATCGGGCTGGACGCAGAGATCGGCAAGCGCTACCCGGCCCAGCTCTCAGGCGGACAGCGCCAGCGCGTGGGCGTGGCCCGGGCACTCGCGGCTGACCCGCCCCTGATGCTGATGGACGAGCCGTTTGGCGCGATCGACCCAATCAACCGAGCGCGCCTCCAGGACGAATTCTTGCGCCTCCAGGAGCAGGTGCGCAAAACAGTCGTGTTCGTCACCCACGACATCGATGAGGCGATCAAGATGGGCGACCGGATCGCGATCCTGCGCGAGGGCGGGACCCTCGCCCAGTACGACACGCCCTCCAAGATCCTCATCAATCCGACCGACAAGTTCGTCTCCGACTTCGTCGGCGCCGATCGGGCGCTCAAGCGGCTGGGCCTGGCCACCCTGGCCGACATCGACCTGCTCGATCCAAACGGCCGGGAGGGCGACCAGAGCCAGCCCGACGGCCGATTGCCGCAGAGCACGACGGTCCTCGATGCGCTGTCCGCAGTCGTCGCTTCGGGTGGCCGTCCACTGGCGGTCGTCGATTCCAGCGACCACTTGAAAGGTGTGGTGACCTTGGAGCTGTTGGGCGGTGTCTTGCGGAATGGAGCACTGCCAGACGAGAAGCACGACGAACATCCGGCTCCTGATCCGGAGCTCGCTCCGTGACTTTCTTACTCGCCGCCGCCCCAGTGATCCCGAACTTCGGGGGCAGCTCTTCCTCGTTCGCGTGTGAGCGCGCCAACCGCCTGTTCTGCTCGGAATGGGTGTCTCGCAACTGGAGCACCGTTCTGTGGCCGGCCCTCCGGCAGCACATCGTCCTTACTCTGATCGCCGTCGTACTGGGGTTCGTGATCTCGACGGCGCTCGCGCTGATCGCCTACCGCCGCGGGTGGTTTGAACGCCCGGTCCTGATCGTCACCTCGATTCTTTACACGATTCCGTCGCTGGCGCTGTTCGAGCTGCTCGTGCCTATCCCGGGCTTTGGCCTCTCGCGCACCACTGCGGAGGTCGCGCTCGTCTCGTACACGCTGCTGATCCTGTTCCGCAACACCCTCACCGGCCTGCGCGAGGTCCCGCCGGACGTGCGTGACGCCGCCACCGGAATGGGGATGGGCCCGATGCGATCGCTGCTGCGCGTCGAGCTTCCTCTCGCCCTGCCGGCGATCATCGCCGGGCTGCGGATCGCGACTGTGACCGTGATCTCCTTGGCAACGGTTGCCGCTCTGATCGACAACGAGGGCCTCGGGGCGCCGATCCTCACGGCCATCTCAAACGAGGTGTTCAAGACCGAGCTCATCGCCGCCGGCGGCATGGCCGTCGCGCTCGCGCTCGCCGCCGACGGGCTCTTGGTGTTGCTGCAACGAAGGCTCACCCCTTGGGCCAGGGCCGGCTGATGCACAACTTCACCGAGGCGTTTAAGTTCATCGGCCGCAACGGGCAGATCCAGGGAGGGCCACACGTGCCGACGCTCGTGCATCTCACGCTGGGGACGCTCAAGATCGCGGGGATCGGCGTGGCACTAGCGCTCGTGATCGCGTTGCCCATTGGGCTGTGGCTTGGGCACATCCATCGGGGCTCGTTCCTCGCCATCAACCTCGGCAACATCTGGCGTGCGCTCCCCAGCCTGGCGGTGCTGGCGATCGGCGTCGCGTTCCTGGGCCTCGGCCTGGGCAACGTCGAGCTCGCGCTGATCGTGCTCGCTGTGCCCCCGGTGATCACGAACGCCTATGTGGCGATTGACGAGGTCGACCGCGACGTAGTCGACGCCGCGCGCGGGATGGGGATGAGTGGCTGGGAGATCCTGCGTAAGGTCGAGGTGCCGCTCGGGATCCCGCTGATCTTCGCCGGGATTCGGACAGCAGCGCTGTTTGTGGTCTCGACCACAACGATCGCCGCGCTCACCGGATACGGCGGGAGCTTGGGGGACATCATCAACAACGAGTCGAGCTATCACCTTTCCGGTGTGCTCGGTGCGGCGATCTGCATCGCTGCCTTGGCCTTACTCATCGAGCTGGTGCTCGCGCTCGTACAGCGGGCGCTGACGCCGCGCGGGCTAAAGCTGGCCAAAGCCGAAGACCAATCGATGGCCCTTGCACCGCTGGCGGCCACCGACGCCGTGTAAACCAAACAGGAGGAAGCATGAGAACGTTCCGAGTAAGCCTGTTAGTCGCGCTAGCCGCGCTCGCGGTAGCGGCGTGTGGCAGCTCGAAGAAGTCGACCTCGACATCGACGTCGACCGCCACCAGCAGCGGCACGTCGTCGACCAGCAAGACTGGCCCTGGAGCAGGCAAGCCGCCGATCGTGCTCGGCGACAAGAACTTCGAGGAGGAGTTCGTCCTCGGCGACCTCTACCAGCAGGCGCTTCAGGCCAAAGGATTCACGGTCACGCTGAAGCCCAACATCGGTACCTCGGAGATCACTTGGAAGGCGCTGACCTCCGGTCAGATCCAGATGTATCCCGAGTACACGGGCACGCTGCTGTCGGCAATCGCCGGCCAGACAGCGCTTCCCACCAGTGCGGATCAGGCCTACACCCAGGCGAAGACCTACGCCGAGAAGCACGGCTTCACGTTGCTGGACCGCACCCCGTTCACCGACTCCGACGCGATCGGAACGCGGGTCGCTTTCGCCAAGAAGTACGGCCTGGTCACGGATGCCGATCTCAAAAAGCTCGGGCACTCGCTGACCCTCGGCGGAGCGCCCGAGTTCGCCACCCGGCAGGAGGGCCTCCTAGGCTTGGAGAAGGTGTACGGGCTCAACCCGACGTTCAAGCCGATTGCGATCGGCCTCACGTACAAGGCGCTCGACTCCGGCCAGGTCGAGGTGACGGACGTGTTCACGACCGATCCGCAGCTGACGACAGGGAAGTATGTGGTCCTAACTGATCCGAAGAAGATCTTCGGCTTCCAGAACGTGGCGCCGGTGGTAAAGCAGAGCCTGGTCAAGACCGAGGGACCGGCGTTCGCCCAGACGATCAACTCCGTGAGCGCGCTGCTGACGATCCCCGCGCTCCAGAAGATGAACGCAGCGGTCGCGCTCGATAAGCAGTCGCCCGCCGCCGTGGCTCACGCGTTCCTGGTCGCGAACCACCTGGCATAGCGCGCACAGCCCGCGCAGAGACTCCGATCCCGGTCAGCGGATGACGTTGCCGGGGTCGGGTTTCTGCGCGGGCCCGCCGGCGCTGTAGTCGCCGAACGGCTGGTCGCGGTCGTGGACCGCAGCCCCGACCCCGTCGCTGGCGGCGCGGTCGATGAAGCGCTTGGCGTCAGCGGTGTTGCGCATCAGGCCGTCGAGGATGGGGCCCAGCAACTGTGTCGACGCCAGTCCCATGTTGTCGTATGTCTGGTTGACGATCAGCTTCATCGCCGCCAGCTGCGAGCTCGGGATCGCGGCCAGCTCGGCAGCTCGCCTGGCGACTTCGCCCTCGAGCTCCTCGAACGGCACGGCGGCGTTGATCAGCCCGACCGCGGCCGCCTCCGCGCCCGAAAGCGGCTTGCCGGTGAGGGCGTGTTCCTTGGCCCGGGTCAGGCCGAGCCGGTAGATCCACATGCCCGTCAGGTACGCCCCCCACATACGGGAGTAGGGCGTCCCGATCTGCGCGTCCTCGCTCGCGATCACGATGTCGGCGCACAGGGCGAGGTCGCTGCCGCCGCCCACACACCAGCCGTGTACCTGGGCGACGACCGGCTTCGGCGCTCGCCACAGGCTCATGAACTTTGGCACCGGACCGTGCGGAGATGTGGCCCACGCAAAGTCCTTCCCCGGATCCCACTCACCGCCGGTGGTGATGCCGGCGTCCCAGTGATGGAACCCGCCTCCGAAGTCAAACCCGGCGCAGAACGCCCGCCCCGCTCCGCGCAGCACGATCACCTTCACTTCGGAGTCCAGCGTAGCTTGATGGACCGCCGACTCGAGCTCGTCGGGCATGGGCGGGACGATCGTGTTCAGGCGGTCGGGGCGGTTCAACGTGATCGTCGCGGCTTGGTCAGCGACGTCGTAGGTGAGGGTGTCGAAGCTCATGCTTGCTCCTTGGTCGGGGTGGTGCCGAACTTATCGCCGGACGACGGCTGCGAACATCGCATCGATGGGCGACCTGGCCTCCTGCTCGACGAAGTCGTCACGGTGACCCAGGACCGGTTTGGCCACCATCTTCCGGCTGACTTTTTGGAGCGCTTCCAGGCCGAGCGCGCGGAGGAGTTCCGCCGGGAGCTGAAGCCGGTTCAAGGGGCGGCCGAGTTGGTACAGCGCGTGCAAGCCGCCGGCGTCCCAGTCTGCGTTGCCTCGCAGGGGAAGCTCGCCAAAACCCGGCTGACGCTAGGGCTGGCCGGACTCGACCGGCTAATCCCAAGCGACGCGGTGTTCTCGGCCTACTCCGTCCCGCGGGGCAAGCCCCATCCAGACCTCTTCCTCTACGCCGCGGAGCAGATGGGCGCGGACCCGGCAGGGTGCGTAGTGGTCGAGGACACGCCGTTGGGCGTGACGGCGGCCGTGGCCGCCGGGATGCGCGTGTTCGGCTTTAGCGCCGACAGCGACGAGGCCGCCCTGCGCCGCGCCGGTGCCGAGATCCTGCACTCCCTCGATCAGCTGCCGGCGCTACTTGGGCTTGACGGCTGAGCCTCGGGCGCGGCGCGGGCGCTTAGGGAGAATCTCCCGCTCGTAGTGGGAGCGGACAGCGTCGTCGCGCGCGGTCAGGACGCGATCGGCCCGTAGCGCCCGCCTAGCGAGGCGCATCACCGGCCCGGGAAGGACGGTATTTACCTGCTCGTAGAGGCCGGTCCAGGCAGGAACCGCGACCTCTGCCGGCGCGTCGCGGCAGCTGGCGACGATTCCCCGGGCCACGTCCTCGGCCTCGACGACGCCCATTCGCCCCAGCGGGAAGCCCGCGCTCAGCCTGGTACGGACGGCGCTCGGAAGCACCACAGTGCAGGTGACACCGGGCGGCAGTTCCTCTCGCAGTGAAGCGCTCAGCGCAATGACCGCGGACTTGCTGGCGCAATACGGCGCCAGCCCGGCGATCGCAACCTTGCCCGCCATCGAGGCCACGTTGACCACGTGTCCCCGCCCGCGCTCGATCATCCCCGGAAGCACTGCCCGCAGCCCGTGCACGACCCCCCAATAGTTGATGTCCATCGCGGCCGCCAGCAGCTGGGGCGATTGCTCGACGAACCGCCCTGAGGGCATCACGCCCGCGTTGCGACGACCGATTGAGCTCAGGCGATCGTCCCCGCCGCCTTCGCGAACTTGGCCCACGAGCGAGGCTTGGTCACGTCGAGCTCTAGCCCACGCCCGGGCGACTCATGCGGGTCTATGTCGCCGGTGACTACTTCGGCGCCGCGGTTGGCGAACTCCAATGCCGTGGCTCGCCCGATGCCCCGGGCGCCGCCGGTGATGGCCACGGTCGCGCCGTCGAGGTCGACCATGGGCGGGCATCATAAACCGAGCCCCCGCGACGGCTCCTAGAATGTCGTTCTAGTGCCAGCGGTACGGGCCGATAGAGGCGAACGCCAGGAAGCGATCCTTTCCGCCGCCCTCGATTGCTTCACCGAGCGGGGCTTCGCGGCCACCACCGTCGAGGAGATCCGCAAGCGCTCGGGCGCCAGCATCGGGTCGATCTACCACCACTTCGGGGGCAAGGAAGGGTTGGCGGCGGAGCTCTACGTCGAGGGGCTGCGCGGCTACCAGGCTGGGCTTCTCGAGGCGCTCGAGCGAAAGCCCGACGCGGAGGCTTCGATTCGCGCCATGGTCCGGCACCACCTGCGCTGGGTTGAGGGCGACCCTTCGCTGGCGAAGTTCTTGATGGGCCGCCGTGAGACCGAGCTGCGGCTGGCGACCGAGGCACGGGTGCGCGAGCTGAACCGCGACTTCTTCCCTCGAGTGGAGGCATGGATGGAGCGGCGCGTGCAAAGCGGAGCGCTCCGCCCCCTACCGGCGGATCTCTGGGAGCCCGTGTTGCTGGGGCCGAGCCAGGAGTTCGCGCGACTGTGGCTGGCCGGACGGACGCGGATCTCGTTGCGCCGGGCCGAGCGGGAGCTGGCCGACGCGACTTGGAACGCCGTCCGCGCAGAGCGCGGTCGGCGGCGAGCTAGCGCGATCAGTCCGCGGGGCTAACTACCGCGTCTCGGATCGCGGCCGCCGTGGCGGTGGCCGCCACCGTTCCTAGGGCGCTGAGCAGCAGCGACTTCTCGGGGCCCGGCGGCCGAGGCTGCTCCCGTCCTGATGCGATGCAGAAGATCACGTCGCCGTCCATGGGGCTGAAGACTGGATCGACGGCGCGTGCCAAGCCGGCGGCCGCCATCCGGGCGACGATCCCGCAGTCGCGCTTGTCGAGGGAGGCGTCGGTGCACACGCACGCGAGCGTGGTGCTCTCGCCTGCCTGAACGGGCCAGGTCGAGAGGTCGCTGAGGCCCGCGATCAGCTCCGCGCTTCGGAGCAGCTCGCCGCTGTCGCCTCGGGGTCCACCGATCACCTGACCGTCGGCGGCGACCACGTCTCCGACCGAGTTCGCGACCGCCAGCACCGCGACGGTCGAGCCGTCCGCTACTCGACGAGCTGCATAGCCGACGCCGGCACGGGTTGCGCGCTCGCGCCCGAGCGCCTTGCCCACCGCGGCGCCGGCGCCCGCTCCGACCGGCCCTCGTTCGGGCACTCCCCCGGCCGCCGATTTGCATGCCTCGTAGCCCTGGTCAGGCCCGGGCCGGTCTCCGCCGGCCTGAAGATCGAAGATCACGGCACCGGCGACAAGCGGCACGATCCCGGCGAGGGTGGGGCGCCCGAGACCCCGCTGCGCGAGCCAGCGGGCGACGCCGTCTGCGGCCACGAGGCCGAACGCGCTCCCCCCCGTGAGCAGCACTGCCGTCGGACCCTCGGAGTTGGCGAGGGGCATGAGCGATTCGGTCTCCCGCGTCGCCGTGCCGCCGCCGCGAACATCGACGCCGCCCCGGGCTCCAACCGGTGGAATCACGACCGTGCAGCCCGTGCTCCCGTCCGCCCTCGTCCAGTGGCCGACGGCGAAGCCCTCTGGAAGTGGCACCGGATCGGCCATGGCGGGACTCTCCCACACGGGCCGCCGGCCGGGCTTGATCTTGAGTTGGTGCCACGAGTAGGTTTACTTGGACAGCGAGCGAGGAGGACCGGATGGCTGGTGTTCAGAAGCTGGATTTCGAATCGCCGGAGGAGAGGCGAACCCCTGAGAAGACGCGCGTTGACATCGTGCGGGCCGGCAACACGACCATAGGTCGGTTTGCCTTCGATCCCGGGTGGAGCTGGTCGGAGTGCATCAAGCCCGTCGCGGGCACCGATAGCTGTCAGGCCCGGCATGTGGGAGTCGTTCAGGCCGGGAGGCTGCGCGTCTCGCACGAGGATGGATCGGATGCGGAGTTCGGACCCGGCGACGTCTATGTGATCGAGCCCGGTCACGACGCGTCGGTGGTCGGTGACGAGGGCTTCGTTGCCTTCGAATTCGAGCCGCGGGCGGCGGAGGAGTATGCGCGCGAGTGATGTAGGCATAGGTGGTCCAAGCAGGTAGTTGTAGGAGGTGGTCCAAGCAGGTAGTTGTAGGCACAACTATCTGCTAAGCTGCCCGTGTGGAGCTTGGACTTGCCACGTTTGCCGACCTGGCCTCGGGCGCGGCTCCCGAGCAGCGAATGCACGAACTGCTCGAGGAGGCAGAGCTCGCTGAGCAGCTTGGTCTGGACGTATTCGCGCTCGGCGAGCATCATCGGCCTGACTTCCTGGTTTCCTCGCCCGCTGTCGTTCTCGCGGCGATCGCCGCCCGAACCCAGCGAATCCGCCTCTCGAGCGGCGTCACGGTCTTGAGCTCGGATGACCCGGTGCGCGTCTTCCAGCAGTTCGCCGAGAAGCTGGACCTGCTGCTCGAGATCCGCGAGTCAGAGCAGGTGACCTGGTCGGGCCGGCTGCGGCCCCCGCTGAACGACGCGATCGTATGGCCCCGACCCCTCCAGAACCCGCTGCCCGTGTGGGTGGCGGTGGGCGGCACGCCCCAGTCCGTCGTGCGCGCGGGCACGCTTGGCTTGCCGATGACGCTCGCGATCATAGGCGGCCAGCCAGAGCGGTTCGCGCCCCTGGTCGAGCTCTACCGCCAGGCGGCCCACGCCGCGGACCACGACGCGGAGATCAAGCTAGGGATCAACACCCATGCCTTCGTAGGCAAGACGGCGGCGGAGGCCGATGCCGCATTCGCCGCTTCCTATCTGGCGATGATGAACCGCATCGGCCGCGAGCGCGGATGGCCGCCGTCCGGGCGGGCCGAATATGAGGCGCTGCGCTCACCCCGCGGAGCGCTGGCGGTCGGCTCCCCGGAGCAGGTGGCCGAGAAGATCCTGTTCGAGCACGAGCTGTTCGACAACGATCGATACATCGCCCAGATGAGCGTCGGCGCGGTGAGGCACCGAGACGTTCTCCGTTCGATCGAGCTGTTCGGTACGGAGGTCGCTCCGGCGGTGCGAGCCGAGGTGGCGCGTCGCCAGGGTCGTCGGTCCGCCCCCCAAGCCGCCTGAGGAGGCTGACAGTCGATGACGATCATCGCCTGCCCCAACTGCGGCGCCCGCAACCGAGTCGGCCCGATCGGCCGAGGCACGCCGCGCTGCCCGCGGTGCAAACAGGACCTTCCCTGGGTCGTCAACGCCGACGAGGGGACGTTCGCGGAGGAGACGAATGCGTCGGTGCCCGTGGTAGTCGACTTCTGGGCGGCGTGGTGCGGGCCGTGCCGGATGATCTCCCCGGTCCTTGAAGACCTCGCCCAGCGCCACGCTGGACACGTAAAGATCGTGAAGGTCGACGTCGACTCCAACCCCGGGCTGGCAGCGCAGGCCGGTGCGCAGTCGATCCCGCTGCTGGTCGTCATGCGCGATGGGCAGGAACGAGACCGCATCGTCGGCGCGCTTCCCCGGCCGGCCCTGGAGCAACGGCTGGCGCCAGTCCTGGCCGACTAGCTCAACGGCGGGCGGTCAAGCCCAAGGACGCCTGCCACAGCGGGTGGTCCTGGCCGCTGAACTCGACCCTCAGCGCCATCATCACCCGGGCCACGTCGGCGACGATGCGAGAGATCGAGCACGCCTGGCGACGGGGGTCTGCGAACCTCGGCCTGTGACCGGCGAGCCGCAGCTTGGCCCCAGCGTCAGCCTTGGCGGGCACCTGGTGCTGACCGGCAGCTGCTCGTGGGCGGATAAGACGCTCGTCGAGCAGGCCGATTGGTACCCCCGACGCACGATGAGTGCCGAGGACCGCCTTCGCTTCTACGCCTCTCGATTTCCCCTCACCGAGATCGACTCGACGTACTACGCGCCGCCATCCGAGCATCAGGCTCGCCTGTGGGCGGAGCGCACCCCCGATGGATTTCGGTTCGACGTCAAGGCGTACTCGCTTTTCACCGGGCATCCCACCCGCCCTCGGAGCCTGTGGAAGGACCTGCGCGAGCAGCTTCGCCCCGAAGTGGCGGAGAAGCGAAACCTCTACCCCAATCATCTCGACCCCGAAGCCCTCGATGAGGCGTGGAAGCGGTTTGAGTCCGCGCTCCGGCCGCTGCACGACGCGGGAAGGCTCGGCTCGGTGCTGTTCCAGTACCCGCCATGGTTTCATCCCCGCCGCGACACGCGGGCGGAGCTCGAGTCGCTCAAGGAGCGCTTGCCCGACTACAAGCTGAGCGTCGAATTCCGGTCGCCCATGTGGCTGGCCGAGGAGCACGATCGCGAGCGGACCTTGCGCATGCTCGAGGAGCACGAACTGATTCTCGTCGGCCTCGACGCCCCTGCCGCGTCGAAGCTGCCACGTCTGATGGCGGTCACTAATCCCGAGTTGCTCGTGGTCCGCTTCCATGGCCGCTCGGACAGCACCTGGGCAGACACCTCGCGCAGCGCGGCGGAACGCTTCCGATACCTCTATTCCCGTGAAGAGCTCGAGGAGCTGACACCGCCTATCGCGGAACTGGCACGTGACGCGCGCGAGACCCATCTTTTGATGAACAACTGCTACCGGGACTACGCGGTGCGCAATGCCGACGAGCTGCGCGACCTGCTGGCGCGCTACCGATGAGTTCGACCCCGGTTCGGGGTCGTAACGACAAGACGTGCGGCAAACATCACATCCGTAGCGCGCTCCAGCGCGTACAACAGTTTGGTACCGCAGCCGCCAGCCCGACTCATGATGCTCGCCCCCGAACAGACCGTCCAGAATTTCGCGCTCCCGACCATCGAGCTACGGTCGCTGGCGCGGCGGGCGGCCGTCCCCGCATTGCTGGCCGCCGCTGCTCTCGCCACCGTGCTGCTGCTCGGCGGCCGGGTGCACGCGTTTGCCGATGCGCTCAAGCGGGTGGTTGGGGTCGACCCCGGATGGGCCATCGCGGGGATCGGGGTCGAGTGCATGTCGATCGCCGGCTACGTCGCGCTGCTCTCGCTGGTGGCCGGTCGGGCGGCGCCCCGCATTCGTGTGCGCGACAGCGCGCAGATCACTCTGGCCGGAGCAGCGGCCACTCGCGTTCTGCCCACGGCCGGCGCCGGTGGTGCTGCTCTGACGCTGTGGGCGCTGCGCCGGGCGGGCCTCGGTGCGCGCTCGGCGACTCACACGCTGCTTGTGTTCCTCGTGCTCCTCTACGCGGTGTTCCTCGCTTCGATCGCGCTGGCCGGAGCGGCGCTCGCGCTGGGCATGACCGACAGCCACGGGCCGCTCGCTCTGAGCGTGCTCCCAACCGCGGTGGCCATCGCGGGCATCGCGCTGGCGCTCGCCCTCGGGAGGCGGTCGCGAACGTCGGCCAAGCGAGCCACCCAGCGTCTCACGACCGACCCCGAACCTCGGCAGCCATCCCGCCTTAGCCGCGCAACCCGGCTCCTGGGCGAAGCGGTCTCAGACGCGATCCGGCTGGTCCGTCGCGGCGAGCCCAGGCTGGCCGGCGCAGTCGTCTACTGGCTACTCGACGCAGCGGTGCTGTGGTCCATGCTGCACGCGTTCGGCGCTCCCCCAGCCGTACCGGTGGTCGTACTGGCCTACTTTGTCGGCCAGGTCGCCAACACGCTCCCGCTTCCGGGCACGGTCAGCGGCGGGATCGCGGGCGTGCTGCTCGCCTTTGGCGTCCCCGCCGGCCTGGCGTTGCCCGCGGTGCTGGCCTACCGCACTATCGCCGTCTGGCTGCCGACGCCGGTGGCGATCGCCGCGCTGCCGTCGCTGCGCTCGACGATCGCTCGCTGGAAGCGCGAGGACGATCTGTGCCACGCAGCGCCAGCGGGCTGACGCGCTTCACCACACGCCCGGCACCAGTCGCTTGCGGTGCGCGGCGAACCGCTCGTACTGAGCCCCCAGCGCCTCGGTGAGTTGACACTCCTCGGCCCGGATACGTACGGCCAGTCCGATGGTGCTCAGGACCAGGGCGACGGCGAGGCTCACGACGTCGCCAGCGGCCAGCGCGATTCCGATGACCACCAGCGCGACGCCGGTGTAGGAGGGATGGCGCACGTAGCGGTAGGGCCCTCCGGTGACAACGTAGTGCTCGGGCTGCACCTCGATCCGGTACTGGAAGAAGCGTCCGAGCGCAGAGATCGACCACGCCCGCAGCGCAATACCGGCGGCGATCAGGACCTCTCCCGCCACGAGTGGCCAGACCCGACCGCCGGGCCACAGCAGAGGACCATGCTGACCGAGCTGGATCGCCCCGACGACGGACGCCGTGAGACAGGCCGCGAGGACGACGGCGCTTGGGTCGTGGGCAGCTCGGCCTCGCAACAGCGAGCGCTGTCTGATCCTCATGCTGAATTCGAACAGCACCCAGACGGCGATCGACACCGAAAAGAGAATCGTGGCGGCGTCCTGCTGGAAGACGAGCGGCTTCTCCATCGCGATTAGTTTTCACCCTCCGGCAGGTCTCCGGTTTGGTGGCCGTTACCGGAGGGTCGAGGTCTACCCGCCCGAGGGCAGCGCCGGGATCGCGCTGGCGCCGCCGCCGCCGGGACAGGAGGAGGTCGCCCCGGCGCAAACCGGCATTACGCTGACCACCGACGACATCGACACCACTCATGCCGAGATGAAGTCCCGGGGTGTGGACGTCGACGCCGAGGTGTCGCGCATGGGCGACCCGGTCCCGCCGATGTTCTGGTTCCGGGATCCGGCCGGCCACTCCCTGATGGTCGTCGAGCAGCGCTGAGTCGTAGCGCCAACTCGCCAAAGTCCGCACCCGAGCTGAGCGCTATGACGAGCGTCGCTCGGCGAGCTGGACGAAGCCCGACAGCACGGAGTGAAGTTGCTCATGGCGAGACCCGGAATCGAACCGGGGACACCACGATTTTCAGTCGTGTGCTCTACCAACTGAGCTATCTCGCCGTGGCGCGCCGATGCTAGCGGCTTGGGGGCGGGCGGCTGACCTGAGAGCGGCCCACGCGCGACAATCGGCTACGTGTCCGGAGCCCGGCAATTGTTCGTCCTACGCCACGCTAAATCGAGCTGGAGCGATCCCGGCCTGGACGACCAGGAGCGGCCGCTCGCCCCGAGGGGCCGGCAGGCCGTCAAGCTGCTTGCCCAGCACGTTCGGGCGAGTGGGATCCGGCCAGAGCAGGTGCTGGTCTCCCCAGCGAAGCGCACCCGCGAGACGCTGGAGGGCGTGGCGCCGGGCGGCGAGGTGATCATCGAGCCCGAGCTCTACAGCGCCACAGCCGCCAGCCTGCTCGAGCGACTGCGGAGGCTTCCGGACGACGTGGGATCGGTGATGCTGATCGGCCACAACCCGGCGGTGCAGGCACTGGTCCTCGGGCTCGCGGACAAGGGCTCATCTGACCCGTCGCGCCTGGAAAGCGCGGCGGAGAAGTTCCCGACCGGCGCGCTGGCGACGCTCGAGCTCGACGCTCCCTGGGCCGAGCTGCGTCCCGGCGGCGCGGCTCTGACGGAATTGGTGCGACCGAAGGACCTCCGCGAGCATTAGCCTGCAATCCGTGTTCACGGATGCTGACGGCCCTGTCGTCGTCGGCCGGGACCTTGAGAAGCGCTACGGGCAAGGTCCGGCGACCGTCCACGCTCTCCGGGGCGTGTCCGTCGAGCTCCTCCCGGGCTCCTTTACGGCCATCATGGGTCCGTCAGGCTCAGGGAAGTCAACGCTGATGCACGTGCTGGCCGGACTGGACCGGCCAACCGCCGGTGACGTGTGGCTGGGTCCCACGCGGCTGGCCGGCCTGGACGACGGCGATCTCACGCGGATTCGCCGGACGCGGGTGGGGTTCGTGTTCCAGACCTTCAACCTGCTGCCGATGCTTACGCTCGAGGAGAACGTCGTGCTGCCGTTGAAGATCGCCGGCGAGGAGATCGACGACGACTGGCTGGAGAGGCTGCTGGTGGCGGTCGGTCTCCAGGAGCGTCGGGGCCACCGGCCCGCCGAGCTCTCAGGCGGGGAGCAGCAGCGCGTGGCGCTCGCCCGGGCGCTGATCACACGCCCGGCGGTGGTGTTCGCCGATGAGCCGACCGGCAACCTCGACTCTCACTCCACCGAGATCCTGCTGCACATGTTCCGCCGCGCGGGGCAGGAGATCGGCCAGACGATCGTGCTCGTCACCCACGACCCGCTGGCGGCGAGCTACGCCGACCGGATCCTTTTCCTCAGCGATGGCCAGATCATGCATGAAACCGGCAAGCTCTCGGCAGCCGACGTCATCGAGACGGTGGCGTCCGTGCGCTGAGCAGCCCGGATGCTGACGTTCGCGCTTCGCAGCCTGCTCGCCCGCCGCCGGCGGGCGGCGCTGACTGGGCTGGCCGTGCTGTTGGGCGTGGCGATGGTTTCGGGGACGTTCGTGTTCACGGACACCATCAACGCCGCATACCACGGCCTGTTCGCGGCGACGGCGAAAGGGGCGGACGTGGTCGTCGGAAGCCGCCAGGGGCTCTATTCGGCCAATGCGCAGCCAGCCAGCGTGCCGGCATCGCTGCTCACCCGGATCCGAGCGCTGCATGGCGTTGCCGCCGCGCAAGGCCAGATCTCCGACGTGGCCACGATCGTCGGCCGCAATGGGCGCATCGTCAAGAACACAGGATCCCCGACGCTGGCCATGTCATACCTGCCGCCCCCGTTCACCGGCCTTCAGTTCGTGGACGGCAACCCTCCGCTAGGTCCTAATGAAGTAGTACTGGACGAGAACACCGCGAGACGTGAGGGCTACCGTGTCGGCGACAGGGTTCAGATCGTTACCGTCCAGCCGGCCCGCCGCTTTGCGGTCGCTGGCCTGGCTCGCCTGGGCAACGCATCGACCGGAGGTGCCACGTTCGCCGTGTTCGACCTCGCGACGGCTCAGTCGCTGTTCGACGCGCGAGGAGAGCTCAACACGATCTACGTCGCCGGCACCACCGGCACGCCGCCGGCGACACTAAAGCGCGAGATCGCGCCGCTGCTACCGCCTGGCATCAGCGTTCAGACAAGCGCTCAGGAGACACACGCCGATCTGCACCAGGTCGACGACCAGCTAGGGGTCCTGACGGGGGGACTGAAGGCGTTCGGGTTCATCGCCATACTCGTGGGTGCGTTCGTGATCGCCGGGGCGCTATCGATCACCCTCGCGCAGCGCACGAACGAGCTGGCTCTGCTGCGGGCGCTCGGAGCGACTCGGCGCCAGGTGCTGGACGCGGTGCTTGTCGAGGCGGCCGTGATCGGAACCCTCGCTTCTGCGGCCGGCCTGCTGGCGGGACTGGGAGCGGCCTATCTGATTCGGGCCGTGCTCGGGGCGAGCGGCGTCGAGGTGCCATCCACCAGTCTCGTACTCGAGCTCCGGACGGTGCTTCTGGCGATCGCCGTCGGGCTGCTCGTCACCATCGCAGCCGGACTGGTGCCGGCGGCGCGGGCGACATTCGTATCCCCGATCGAGGCACTGCTCGAGAGCCGGCGGCCAGCTAGGCCGCGCCTTTCTCCCGTGCTGATTGGCCCCGTGCTGTTCCTGGCCCTCCTTGGCGCGCTGTTCGCATTCGCCAGCGTCGAATCTCGACGTGATCGCCTGACGGTGAGCGTCATCGGGGCCGTGTTGTTCGTGCTGGCCGCGATGCTGATTACCCCATTCGTGGTTCCACAGCTGGGGCGGCTGGTGGGCTGGCCACTCGAGCGTGGCGGACGGATCCTCGGCCGCCTAGCGCGCGAAAACACCACGCGCACGCCGGTGCGCACTGCGGTGACCGCTTCCTCGCTCATGATCGGCCTGGCGCTGGTGCTGTTCGTCTCGGTCTATGTGGGCGGCGTCCGGGCCTCGACCCGGACTGCGATCGACCGCACGCTCAGCGCCGACTACGCGATCGTGAATCGGGACGGGACCGGTTCAATCCCGGCTCCCAGCGCGCGCGCCGTGGCGGGGGTGCCCGGCGTGCTCGCGGTCTCGAGCATCAAGCAGGCGACGGCCGACGTGGCGGGGGCGGGACAGACCACGTCTGCCGGCATCGATCCCTCCTCTGTCGGGCAGGTGTACCGCTTCAACTGGGTCGGCGCCCAGCCCTTGGCGCTCGCGGACCTCGGGCCAGGCGACGTCCTGCTAGAGCGCGACACAGCACGGGCCGCCCACGCGCAGGTCGGCCAGCAGCTCCAGGTGGCCAGCCCGGCTGGGCTGCGCGCCAACCTGGTCGTGCGCGGCATCTACACCGATCGGGCCCTGTTGCCGGGCCTGGCGCTGCCGTTGCCCGAGTTCGACCAGCTGTTCAATCAGATCCGGGTGCAGCAGGTGCTCATCAAGCTGGCTCCGGACGCGAATCCCGCCTCAACTTTGGCCCAGATCAAAGCCTCGCTGAACAGTGTGCCCGGGGTGGTAGTACGTTCTCAGCGGCAGCTCAGGGACCAGGCCTCGGGGCAGGCGGGCAGCATCCTGGCTCTGTTCTATGCGCTGCTCGCGCTCACCGTGGTGATGGCGGGGCTGGGGATCGCGACCGCCACCGCTCTCTCCATCCACGAGCGCACGCGCGAGCTCGGCGTGCTGCGGGCCCTGGGGATGACGCGCGCGCAGACGCGAGGCCTGGTCCGCGACGAGAGCCTCATCACGGCCGCCATCGGCACGATGATCGGCGCCGTTCTGGGGATCGTGATCGCCTGGCTCGTGACCCGCGCCCTGACCGCGGAGGGGGTCGTCTTCACCGTGCCCTGGTTGCAGCTGGCCCTGGTAATCGTGGTGGGGCTGGCGGTGGGAGTGCTGGCGGCGGTGCCCGCCGCCGCCCGGGCGGCGAGACTCGACATCCTGAGCGCGATCGCGCACGAGTAGCTAGCGGGACGCGCGTGCTCTCGAGCACAAAGCGCCGCCCACCGGCGGCGAGATTGCTCCCGTGCACGCTATAGGCGACGCAGTGCACAAACCTCCGACCGCCGAAGTGGTTTGTGCTCTCGAGCACGTTGCGGCCGGGGCTGGAGGACCGGGCGCCGACGATCCCGCCCTATGCGCGCGCCATTCGCCCGAACAGCTCGAGCGCCCCATGCTTAGAAAGCGGCTCGTTGAGGTTCCCGCACTTCGGCGACTGGACGCACGACGGGCACCCGGAGCGGCACGGGCACTCGCCCACCAGCCGGCGGGCATCGGCTGTCAGCCGTTCGAACTGATCGAAGCCCCGGCGGGTGAGACCCACGCCGCCGGGGTGACCGTCGTAGATGAAGATTGTCGGGCCACCCGTCTGGGGGTGGGCGTTGGTCGACAGGCCGCCGATGTCCCAGCGATCGCACATGGCGATCAGCGGCAAGACCGCGATCTGGGAGTGCTCGACCGCGTGCAGGGCGCCCAGCAGTTGCTGGAGCGGGAACTCTTCGGACTCGAGCAGGTCGTCGAGCTCGTACCACAGCGCTCGGGTCTCGAACTCCACCGACGGGAGCGCGAGCGCGTTGAAGTCGATCACCTCCTGGTCCTGGAGCGACTTGCGCTGGTAACCGAGGACGGTCTCCTCCACCACCACCGACCCGAACGACAGGGTCACGCCCATCACCTCACGCCGCTCCTGCAGACGCTCGATGTAGGTGATGCTCTCGCGCTTGGCTTGCGTGTAGTAGTCATCGCCGAACGGCTCGAGCAGTGCCCGTCGGACCGTCAGGTCCAGCTCGCGCACCTCATACGCCCGCCCCAGGTGCAGGTACACGGCCCCTTCGTGCACGGTCGCATACGCACGCGCCAATTCGATCGTTCCCAAAAGCTCTCCTGAGGCGGTGTCGACCAGCGCCACCGTGTCGGCCGAGGCGGATCGAAGCGCGACGCGCGCCGCCGGATAATCGTCGGCTCGGCGGGGCACGAAGCCGGTGGGGCGCTCGCGGAGGAGCCCCTGCTTGGCTAGTGCGACGGCCACCTTCTCCCACGAGGCACCGATAAACGCTGCATCTCGGTTCGTCAGCGGCGCTTCGTGCGCCGCGCACAACAGGTGCTCGGCGTAGATCTCAGGAGACTCCGGGTCGATGATGGCCGCCTCGACCGGACGCCGCAGGAACTCGTCCGGGTGGCGGCAGAAGAACTGATCGAGTGCGTCCTCGCCGGCGATGTACACGGCCAGCCCGCGCCCACGCCGGCCGGCCCGGCCCCACATCTGCTTGAGGCTGGCGGCGGTCCCCGGATACGTGACGCAGATCGCGGCATCGAGGGCACCGATGTCGATGCCAAGCTCGAGGGCGTCCGTGGCCACCACGCCCAGCAGCTCGCCGCTCGTCAACCGGCGCTGGATCTCCCTGCGCTGAGCCGGTGTGTAGCCGGCTCGGTAGGGGGCGACGCGCTCCGCCAGCTGCGGCTCGAGCCGCGCCACGGTGTGGCGCAGGATGAGCTCGACGCCCTTCCGAGACTTCATGAAGCAGATCGTCCTGGCGCCGGCCGTGACCAGCTCCGAAAGAAGCTCAGCAGCCTCATACAGCGGCGAGCCGCGCATGCCGAGCGATTCGTCCAGCAGCGGCGGATTCCAGATAGCGGTTGTGCGCGCCGCGCGGGGCGACCCTTCCCGGTCAATCAAGCGAAAGCCCTCGAGCCCCGTTAGACCCTCTGCCAGCTCGACCGGGTTGGCGATCGTGGCGCTGGCCAGCAGGAATCGCGGGGCGCTCCCGTGGATCGCCGCGGCGCGGCGCAGACGCCGCAGCACGTTCGCCACATGCGATCCGAACACGCCGCGGTACACGTGGGCCTCATCGAGCACCACGAACGCCAGGTTCGAGAACAGCTCATCCCAAGCGTGGTGGTGGGGCAGGATCCCGACGTGGAGCATGTCGGGGTTCGTGAGGACGATGTTACTGCGCTTGCGGATCGCTCCGCGCTCGGCCCGGGGAGTATCGCCGTCGTAGATCGCCGGGCGCACCAGCCCGAATGCATGCAGCGCGCGCGCCTGGTCCTGGGCCAGCGCCTTGGTGGGGTAGATGTACAGAGCGCGGGCGTGGAGGTCGGAGCTCAGCACCTCGAGGGTCGGCAGCTGAAAGCACAGCGACTTCCCGGACGCCGTGCCGGTGGCGATGATCGTCGGAGCCTCGAACGCCGAGAAGACGGCATCACGCTGGTGCTCGTATAGGGCCTCGATCCCGACCCGATCGAGAGCCTCCCGAGCAGCTGGGCCGAGCTCGGCCGGAATCGAAACAGGGCGCGCGGAGCGCGCCCCATAGAAATCTTCATGCACCAGCCGCTGATCGCCGCGTCCGGTCTCGAGCAGCGCGCTCCACGCCTCGGTTTCCCCAATCGTTGACACCGCGGTTTAGTATGGCGTTAGGGTCCGTGGCGAAAACCACAACCAGGGGGCTCATATGTCCGAGGAGAACAAGGCCGTTGCACGCCGCTTCATCGAGGAGGTGTGGAACAACGGCAACCTTGACGCAATCGAAGAGCTGATCGCCGAGAACCACGTCGATCACGACCCGGCCCAGGCCGGATCGCCGGGCGGCCGCCAGGGAGTGCGTGCATTCGTCGAGATGTACCGCGCCGCTTACCCAGACACGCGTCTCGCCATCGGCGAGATGATCGCCGAGGGCGATCTGGTCGCGATGACCTGGACCGCGACCGGCACTCATCAGGGCGAGCTGATGGGCATCGCGCCGACCGGCAGGTCGGTCACGGTGACCGGCATGGGCGTCGACAGGATCTCCGGCGGCCAGATCGTCGAGAGCTGGGCCAACTACGACGCGCTCGGAATGCTGGCGCAGCTGGGCGCGATTCCCGCGCCGGCCAGCGCATAGGGCCGAAGCCTGACGCGGGCGGCCGTTGCTACGGTCGCCCGCGCCATGCGCTGCCTGTACGTCGATCTGGACGGCACGCTGCTCGGACCCGGGGGGTCGCTGCTGCGAGGCTCGGGCGGGGGGTTCGCGCTCGACGGCGTGCGGGCGCTACAGGCCTGCGATCGGGCCCGGGTTGAGGTGGTCCTCTATTCCGGACGGCGCCAGCAGAGCGTGTTCGAGGACTCGCGCCTGATCGGCTCCTCTTCCTACATCTTCGA
>VAWT01000069.1 GCA_005883415.1 Actinomycetota bacterium
TTCGTCGTGCCGGACGGCATCGAAGATCCGGCCCGCCCGAGCGGAGGCAACGCCTATGACGATCAGTCGGTCTGGAACCGCGGTGAGAGCGCGTAGCGCAACAGCACAACGTCGCCAATCTGCCGGACCTCGGCAAGCGTCGCCCGCCGCCCGGGGTTCCAGGGGAAACGGCCGTCGCTCACGAATCGTGGGGCGCGTGAGTCGCCCACGAAGAACGGAGCGACGACAAGCTGCAGCTCGTCAGCGAGGTTTTCCGTCAGGAACTGGGTATGCACCTTGCCGCCCCCCTCGACCATCAGCCGTCGCACGCCGCGGGCTGCGAGGTCCTCGCTGACCCGGCGCATCTCGACGGGCTGGCCACTGTCGACAACGGTCGCCACGGTTCCAAGCCGCGAGCACGCGTCACGGACGCGGGGGCTCGCGCAATACACAAGCTTCTCGGTTTCGCCGGTGGTGAAGAAGTCGGCGAATGGGTCCAGCTCCAACCGTTCGCTCAGGGTGACCTTGATCGGCGAGGGCGGCAGACCCTGAGCCGCGCGTTTCTCGCGGCGGCTCTTCGCGCGCACGAGCAGCCGCGGGTTGTCGGTGCGGACGGTTGCTGCGCCCACCATGATCGCGTCACAGGTGGCGCGCACAGAGTCGACCCGGTCGAAATCGGCCTTATTCGACAGCTCGAGGCGCCGCGGCGCGGCGCTCCCGAGATAGCCGTCGATCGACATGCTGCAGCTCAACAGGGTGTAGGGACGGTCATGCATGTGCTGTTCGCTCCCGAAGCGGCGGTCGGTTCGGTGCTCGGGTACGGCGGAACCACGCCACCACGAGGACGACGGCACCCGGCAGGCTCGCCACGATGACCATGACACCGTAGACGACGGCGGTGGCGACCCCGTTTTGCGCGCCGAGGCCGGCCGCGCCGAACGCCCATGCCGTCACGCCCTCGCGGGGACCCCAGCCACCGACGCTTGGCAGCATCATCGCCGCCATGACGAGCAACGCGATCGGCAGCATCTGCGACAGCGGTGCGCTGACGCCGGCCGTCCGCGCGGCGATCAGAAAGGTGGCCGTGTGGCCGCTGACGCCGACCACGGATGCCAGCGTGATGCCCAGCCACGCCCTCCGGGCGAGCAGCCCGTTGCGGATGTCGCCGGCCGCTCCGCTCAGGAGCCGCGCCCACGCAGACCGAGTGGCATCCGGTCGCGCCCGGGCAACGAGCACGACGCCGAACACCGCCACGACGACCGCGATCGCCCCCAACGGCATGAACGAGTGTACGGGCGACGGCAGCGCGAGCAGAACGATGGCAGTCAGGAGGACCTGCACGAGCTGCCCGGCGAAGCGTTCCCACGCGACCGAGCGCAATGCGCGGCCGACATCGTGCACGTCGCGACCATGGCTGGCCCCGCGGTGGAGGTCGCCCACGATCCCGCCGGGCAGCGTGGCGTTGAGGAACATCGACCGGTAGTAGGCGGCCACGGCAGCGGGCAGCGGCAGGTCGACGCCGAGACCACCTGCCACGATCTTCCATCGCCAGGCATAGCACACCGTGGTCAGTACCGCCAGGCCTGCGGCTGCCGCGAGCGCCCCGCCGTCGACCGTACGGAACCCGTTGAGGAACGGACCCGTGCCTAGTCGCCAGATCAGCACCGCGAGCGTCAAGGCGGAGCCAAGGAGGCGCGCCCACGCCCATAGCGTCCGGCTCATCTGTCCACCCCTTCTGCCGGAGCGTGTTGTCGCCGCGTAGGCCCGGACCAGCTGTGGCGGGCTGGGGACAGGGCGAGCGAGAAGCCGCCGACGGCAGCTACCGAGCCGTGACCGGCCTGCGCTTGCACACGTCCCGACCGATGGGGAGTGACGACGGCTACCAGAGCGACCTCCGCAGGCATCGGTCCCGTCCATGACTCTCGTTCACCGTGAACTACCGTTTGCCGGCTGCGGACCGTAGGCGGTGAGAAAGCGGTCGCGGAAGGCGCTCATCCGCAGGACCGGCGCGCGCGGGCTGGGCAACAAGCCCGATTGCCAGCCCCATCCTCCGATCCGCTTCAGCACCGACGGGTCGTGAGCAATGATCGAGATCGGGACGTTGTGACTCGCGTCCTGCCCGCTCACCATCGCCAACGGCTGCTCGTCACCTACGACGACGAGCGCGAGATTCTTCTTGCCGTAGTGCTGGACGAACGAGATCAGAGTGTTCAGCGAGTATTCGAGGGACCGGGCGTAGGCAGCCTTCACCTGGTTGGGGTGCCACCAGAACGAGCTTGGCTCGCTGTCCACCGGTACGCGGTTGAAAATCGAGCCGTTTCCTACCTCGTTCCAGGGGATCATCTGGGGGATGCGGTCCCACGGCATGTGGCTCGACACCGTGTCCACCTCCGCGAACAGGGGTCCGCGGTGGGCTTTCGCGAGCTCGAGGCGCTGAAGGGTCGCGAACATGTACTGGTCGGGCATCGGCGCGTAGTTGAAACCTGGCCCCTGGTAACCCATGTCACGGCGGTCGTAGAGCTTGTCGTAGTGGTAGAACGACGATCCCTCCGGCCAGGAGCGATCGTCCGCGGGCGCGAAGTTGATGGTCCGCCACCCGGCCCGGTTGAACGCGTCGCTTAGCGTCAACCGGTTGGTGACGACGAGCTGGTCGTAGCGCCGTTGGCTGTTGGCCCAAGCGCCCGACTGCAGGGTGGAGTGTGCGAGCCAGCTGATGCCGCCGAAACCCGGCGCGTTGACGAAGGCGCTACGAGTGGAGAAGCCGGCGTCCCGCAATTGCCCGGTCCCCTTGTTGAGAAGAGCATCGATGGCTGGCGAGAAAGAGGACCCCTGGACAGAAACGTGGCCGTAGGACTCAACGAATACGACGAGGACGTCCGTGCCACGCAGGCCGGTCAGCAGCTGGCTGCCCGGGGTGGAGCGGAAGGGGTCGTGTCTGATCTGGTTGGCGAAGACGCCCTCGTCGTGGATATCCGCCTGCACCGTTCGGACCTCCTGGACGACGTAGCTGGCAGCGCTCGTGGAGGCGACGGGCGTGTGGGAGAGAACCTGAGCGTCTGAGACCGAGCAGAGCAGCCAGACGGCGCCGAGCCCTGCGACCGCGCCCAGTGACCATCGGCGGTTGCTGGCGGCGAGCCGGGTCAGCCGAAGCATCGCCAGGGTCATGAGGACAAGCAGCGCGACAGCGAGCGCCACGCCGCCGAAGACGATCAGGTTCGCCTCCGTATGACCGAGGGCGCCGCGCAGCGTTTCGATGCCGATCCCTGCATCGCCGGCGTCCCCAATGAGGTCGAACGGCCGGGCGAAAGCCGTGAAGAACGCGATATCAAGGATCTTCAGGATGACCAGCACAGCGAGGGCGGCTCCGAGGACCCCCGCCAGGATGCGTCGAGGGCGGGCGGGCAGGACGACGGCCAATGCGATGAGGACGAGCCCCTCGAGCGGAAGCCTCATGAACGCCGTGGGCGTGAGAGCCTGCGGCTGGTCGGGAGCGACAAGGGCGGCCCACACGAAGGCGAGGGCGACGATCGTAAGTGCGACGCCCAAAGCCGTTCGCGCCCGCCCGCGTCTCGGATCGGCCGGAGGAGCGACCCCCAGACTGAGGGTGCGGTCCGCAACGGCCGCCACTCCACTGTACGTGACGGTCCGGTGCCGCCACAGCCACCACACGTCGCGGCCAAACGACTCCGCGAGCAGTACGAGGGCCCCGAGGAGGGCGGCCTGGGCCAGAGGCCGCGGCAGGACGTCTGCGGCCGCGATGGTCAGCACAATCCCCTGGGTCGCGGCGACGAACTTGCGCCAGTAACGCGGCGGCAGCGGCGCACGCATCCACGGCTGCGCCCACCCGGCTGCGAGGAACGCGTAGCGTGCCCCGCCGATCGCGAGCACCCACACGCCGGCCGAGCGGGCTACATATACGCTGAGGACGAGGATCAGGAACGCATCGACCTCGCCGTCGAACTGCCCGCCCACCGTCGCCGTCGTCCTTGTGCGTCGCGCGACCCATCCGTCAACCGCGTCCAGCGCGAGCGCGACTGCCGCGAGTGACACCAGCACCGTCGCCGGCGCGCGATGGTGGAATGAATCCGCGACCAGCGCCGCGACACCGACGGCGAGCGACGCGCGCCCAAGCGTCACCCAGTCGGCGGCTTCCAGGCCCTCGGAGCGGCGGGAGAGACCGCGCGCCAGTGCCGCATTCATGATGACTGCGCATGTCGGCCCGACGACCCAGGCGCCGGCGCTGAGGCCTACGGTCCCGGCGAGTGCAGCAAGCAGCAGCAGCTGGGCGATAAGCCCGGCCAGCGGGCCAGTCTGGACGGCCCGCTGCGAGCGTTCCGAGCGCGGTGCCCTCAGTGGCTGTGCGCTTGCCTCCATACGCCTAATGACGCTGGCGCGACGCCAAGCCTCCCCGGTCACGGGCTGTCATTCTTCGGGCCGTGATGCATGAGCTACTCGAAAAGTAACCGACGTCCCGCCTGGGTCGACGTTGCCGTGAAGCAGGACGAGCGGGCGCCGTTCGTGCGGGCCCTGCAGCAAGCCCGCGTTGCCGCGTACGCCGCCAGCGAGTTCGTCCGGCAGGAGAGCTTCATGTCTGCGCGCTGTTCTTACTGAACGCGATCGCCTCGGCGATCGTGACCGCGCAAACGAGTGGGTCGCGGGCCTCTCGGTCAGCCCCAGGAAAGGTTTCGGTATGGCGATGACCTGAGGACCAAGGCCGTCCGCACGCTCCGAATTGACTTACAACAACTTCGGGCCCGTCGTAGCGCGCCGTTCAGCGCAGAACGCATCGATGCCCGAAGATTTCATGACTATGGCCGAGACCGCGGCCATCCTCAAGCTCAACCAGCAGACCATCCACGCTCGGTCGGCGCGAGACCTGTTCCCCGGCCGGAGCGCAGAGATCGACGGCCGCCCAACGGCGGTCCACAGCGCGGACGGACTGTTCCAGGCCGTCCCCGTGCCGGCCGGATCGCACCACATCACGTTCAGCTTCGTCCCGCCGGACATGAACTGGGCGCTGCTCGACTTGCTGGCCGGGGTCGCGCTGGTGTTGGTGCCCACGGCGAGGAGCGCGTCCTCGTTCCAGGTCCGGAGATGAGTCTCGGCCGCTACCTGATCGGCGTCGCTGCGCTGCTGTGCGTGCTGGGACCGTGGGGCTGTTCAGGCTGGTGCCGATGGTCGTCGGTTCGGTGGCCGTCGGATCGGCGCTGAGACTCGCGCTGACGTCGCGCTCCAGTGCGCGGGTCGTCCGCCCCCGCGCCGCCCGGCCTGAGGTTACCGCCGCCGTCCTCATCCTCATATCGGTGGCCGGTCTGGTCGTCGTGCTGCTCCTATGGACGGGACGGAGCCTCCAGTCATTCGAGCACGGGATCACCTCCGCTGATTCGATCGCATACCACCTGCCGCACGCGGCGTCGTATGCCCAGACCGGTCAGATCCGGGCGATCCGCTACACCGACTACGACTATCTGAACGGGCTGTACCCAGCCACCTCAGAGCTGTTCCACGCGCTCGGCATCGTGCTGATGGGCAACGATGTGCTCTCGCCGGGCATCAACCTCATATGGCTTGCGCTCACGTTGCTTGCGGCCTGGTGTATCGGTTCTGTCCGGGGATTCGGCTCCACGTCGATGCTGGCCGCGGCGCTCGTCATGGCGACGCCGATGATGGTCGGCAGTAATGGCGGAACCGCCCACAACGATGTTCTTGGCGTGTTCTTAGTCATTGCGGCCGTCGCCCTGTGGATGCGCACCGCCGACATGCCCACGACCGACACGCGGGCGTGGCGCGGCTGCAGCATCATCGCCGCCGTCGCGGCCGGGCTGGCGGTGTCGGTGAAACTGAACCTGCTGGCTCCGGTGGGGGCACTCACGCTCGTCGCGATCGCGTTGACCCCCAGCGGCCGGCGCCGGAGCGCGACCGGGTGGTGGATCGGGGGGCTGGTCCTCGCCGGTGGTTACTGGTATGCCCGTAACCTCATCGCGACCGGGAACCCGCTCCCGTGGTTCAGCTTCGGCGTACTGCCGACGCCTCACCCGCCGCCGCTGCAGAACGGCACCAACTACTCCCTGGCCGACTACGCCACGTATCCCCGGATCCTCCGCCATTGGCTGATTCCGGCGTTGAACATGAACCTCGGGCCCTGGTGGCCGGCGTTGGTCGCCGCCGCCGTGGTCGGTCCTCTCGTGTGTCTCTTCTCCAAGCGCGACCGAGTGATTTGGGCCGCGGCTCTGATCGCCTTGGCCTCCCTGGTCGGCTACACGTTGACTCCGGTAACCGCGTGCGGGCCCTGGGGACACCCCTACTGCTTGATGTACTCCATACGTTACGCAGCTCCCGCACTGACGTTGGCACTGGCCGTGACGCCGCTGGCCCTGCTGTTCAGGAGCCAGCTTGGCCGCTTGGCGGTGTCGGCCGTACTCGGGACGCTGTTCGTGGCCACGGTGGCCCTGCGCCGCCTCTGGACACCGGACTACCACCTGGGCGGAGCCCACGCCGCCGTGGTGCTGGTCCTCGTGGTGGCGGTGATTGTGGTCCTCGGACCGTGGTCGCTGATCGCGCTCCGGCGCTCGCTCGTCCGCGGCACCGCCGCGACGCTGGCCCTCTTGCTCGTGCTGGCCGCGGTCGCAGTGGGCTACTCGGGGACCCGGGACTACCTAAGGCACCGATATACGGACAGGTACGGGCCGGTCGCCGTCTACAAGGTGTGGCGCTGGGCTCGGGGCCTGCACCACGCGCAAATCGCCCTGGTGGGCACATTCGGCTTCTTCTTCGGCTATCCCCTCTGGGGCCTCGACGATTCCAATCGCGTCGCGTACATGGGCCAGCGCGGTCCCCACGGCTCGTTCCGTCCCATCACCAGCTGTCGGGCCTGGCGCACGGCGCTGAATCGGGGGCACTACGGGTACGTGGTCACCACCGCGCGCGCGGTCACGTTCACCACGCAGCTTGTGCACTCGCCGGAGGTCGACTGGACCCGGACCGACCCCGCGGCCGGGCTGGTGCTCTCCCCGAGCTGGGCGATCCAGGTCTTCCGGCTCACCGGGCCGCTCCGCCCGGATCGCTGCTAAAGGCTATGCCTGCCTCCCATACTCGTCGGAGCACGAATGCGGGTCTCGACGCGCGCGGATACGAAGGCACTCACCCCTTGCCCGGCTCTGAGCGCCTGGGTGCATTCACGCGTAGTAGAAAACGAGCCCGAGGAGCGCGTAGACGCCGAGTAGCTGAACGCCTTCGAACCACGTCGATTCGCCGTCGGCGATCAGCGTTGTGGAGAGCAGCGCCGCGAAGATGAGCGCTGCGAGCTCGTAGCCGTTGAAGACCAGCGCCATCGGCGTCGGACCGATCAGGAACGAGAGGATTACGAGGACTGGTGCGACGAACAGTCCGATCTGCGCGCTCGAGCCGATCGCGATGTTGACCGCCAGGTCCATCTTGTCTTTCGCTGCGGCTACGACGGCGACGTAATGCTCGGCCGCGTTGCCGACGATCGCGACGACGAATGCGCCCAGGAAGAACTGGGAGAGGCCGATGTCATGCGAGGCGTGCTCGATCGAGCCGACGAGCAGCTCGCTCATCACCCCGACGAGCACGCCGGCGACGGCCAGCATCAGCATCGAGCGACGCAGCGACCAGATCGTCCCTGGTTCTTGATCGTGCTCGGGGCTAAACAGGTCGCGGTGGGTGCGCAGCGAGAACAGCAGGGCCGCGAGGTAGAGCGCGATCATCACCACGCTGACCGCGACCGACAGATGCTCGAGCTGGCTGCCGAATGACTGGCGCGCCACTCCGACCGATGGGAGGCTGTGGCCGCGGGCCAGGACGAGGACCGCAGGCAGGATTAGCGCCGTCACCGTGACCAGGAGCAGACCTGACTGGGTCTGCGCCGCCGTGTGGTCAAATGTCTGCCGCGTCCTGCTTCTTCCCCCCGCGAGCATCGCCGCGCCGAGGACAAGCAACGAATTCCCGATCACCGAGCCGACCAGCGAGGCCTTGACGACCTCCTGCAGCCCGTCGAGCAGCGCAAAGAAGGCGATTATCAGCTCGGGGGCGTTGCCGAACGTCACGTTCAGCAGCCCGGCCACGCCCGGCCCGGATCGCGCCGAGAGCTGCTCGGTTGCGTCGCTCATCAGCGCGGCGGCGGGCACCACCGCCAGTGCCGAGGCAGAGAAGACCAGCGGCGGCGGCGCGTCGGCGAGCTTCGATCCGACCGCGAGCGGCATGAACAGGGTTAGCCAGTACACGGGCCGCACGCGCCGACAGCCTAGAGGCGGCGCGGACGTGGCCGCGGACTTCGCGATCGCCGGACTTGCCCTCCGGGTGAACAGAGGGAGGTGCGCCCACCTGCGCAGTGAGTGCTGAGCCTGAGGAGCGGTGGCAGCTGCCAACCGAGGTTCTCCGGCTCCCCGCTTTAGCGTCACGGCGAGCATCGCCCGCTGCGACCGACGGTCCTGCTCGGCGCGGCAACCGGGGCCAGGCGGGCGCTAGCCACCACCGCCCGCGCTGCAAGCGGCGTCGCCGAGAGCGGCTGCGTCGGGACCGGCGACCGACTGCTCGTGTGTGTCCGAAACAGTCACGTTGGCGACGTCGAGGTTGCCGTGGCGGGCTACCCCTCTCGGAACGATGGGTCAGGAACGGGGTGAACGGCTGTCGCATCAGGAGGGAGCGAAGTGAGACGGAGCAGACGAGTCTTTCGGATTGGCTGCGGTAGTGATCGTCTCGTGGCTCGGCCCAACGGCGCTGATGCCATTGCTCAGAACCGAGAGTGATCGCCGATCGTTCCGCATCGCCGCGCGACACGGACCGCTAGCGGACAGGCGGACAACCCTCCCGCTGCTAGGTTGTCTCGGCACCTATGGCGAAGCGCGGAGATCGGCTTGAGATGCCGGACGGCAGTGTCTACGAGGTGACGCGAGCCGCTGCGGATACCGGCGGGGAGTTCGTCGAGATGCAGTTCACCCTGCCGCCGGGATCGGTCTCGCCGCCACCTCATGTGCATCAAGGGCTGACCGAGGAATACGAGGTTCTCGAGGGGAAATTCGAGGTGATGACGGACGACCAGTGGAGGACGCTCTCAGCCGGCGAGTCGGCGTCGGTTCCGTCGGGCGCGGTTCATACGTTCAAGAACCGCTCAGGGGCACTGGTACGAGTCCGAAACGTCCACCGCCCTCCGGCCCGCTTCGAGAACTACATCGAGCACATATACCGTCTTATGCGAGCGCGCGAGATTCGCAGCGCCAAAGACCCTCGGATCCCGATCTATCTATCGATGTTGATGCTCGAATACTCCGACACTCTCGCCCCAGGGCGCGCTCGCGAGCGCATCGTGCTGAAAGCGCTCGCCGGCGCCGGTCGCCTTCTGCGCCTGAGCACAGACGTCCGAAGTGAAAACTGAGCGCCGCCGAAGGAGGGCGCCGGCATCTGCGAGCGCCCTCCAGTGGTTTGACCATGCATTGTCCGTAGACGACTGGCCTCACGCGATTGCCGCCAGCCGGTCCGCTGTGCCGGATTTCAGGCGTCGGCTGGTGCGAGCGGCGGGCCGACCACTCGGGTGCCACGCTCCTCCTGTGCAGCCATCACGCGGGCGACATCAAATGGGACGGCGTCTGCCGGCGGCAGTGTCCGCTTCTGCGCGGGCACGCCAAGCTCTCGGAACAGGCTCTCGAAGTTGCCTGGCGTCATCACACCGAGGATCACTGCGCCGTCGCTGTCCACGCGGAATGTGTGTGGCACCGCGCGCGGCATGTAGACGGTGGTGCCCGGGCCCGCCGCCAGTTCGCGGCCGTCGATCCAGAACGTCACGGCGCCGGCCTCAACCATAAAGACCTCATCTTCGCGTGTGTGCACGTGCCGCGGAGGGCTGAAGCCGGCCGCGAACGTCGAGCGGAAGATCGAGATGGTGCCGCCGCTGGCCTCGGCCGGCACGAGGAACTCGAACAAGCTGTTGCCGTACCAAACCGGCTCGGGCAGGTGGCTCAGGTGGGGGGTGGGTGCGTTGATGGTGGTGTGCATGGCCGGAACTTTGCGGCCTACGCGCCCGAAAGTGAAACAGCGACTCCGCTGCGATTCACCGGGTCCGGTTGTGAGTCGCCACGGCCAGCGCGGTGGCGACGAACGCGCGCGTCAACTCCGTCTCTTCGCGGTTGCGCCACGCCACGGCCACCCGCGCGGGCTCGACGCCCTCGAGCGGAACCGGTCGCAGCTGCGGGAAGGCCGCACCGACCGTGCGGATCGCCGATTCGCCCTGACAGGTGACCGCAAGCCCTGCGAGCACGGCGGCAAAAGCCTCCTCAAAGGAGTTCACCCGGGTGCCAGTCCGCAGCGGCTCGTCGCGGAACTCCTCGAGCGACCAGAACGCGCGCGTCTTCGGGTCCGCGCCTTCCACATAAATCCACGGCTCGCCAACTACATCTTGGGGCTGCAAACTCTCGCGTTCGGCGAGTGGATGTCCCTCGCGCAAGACGATGAAGCGCGGCTCGGTCAGCACGGTCTCCATCGTCACCTCTCCGTCGTCGGTGAAAGGCGGGCGCACGAACCCGACGTCGACCGTTCCGGCCCGCAGACCGGCGGACGGATCGATCATGCCGTAGTTGCTCACCGCGAGATGGACGTCAGGGCGGTCCTCGGCGAAGCGCCGCAGCGTCGCGCCGACCAACGGGACCACGGCAGTCGTGGCCAGCCCGACGCGCAGTGTCGCGCGAGCGGCACGGCGTGTGGCCTCCAGCTCACCCAGGCCCGCGTCGAGAGCGGCAAGCACCGCGCGCGCGTGTGGGAGCAGTCGCTCGCCCGCTTCCGTTAGCGCAACGCTACGCGTCGTTCGGTCGAACAGGCGCTCGCCAAGCAAGACGACGAGGCTCCC
>VAWT01000070.1 GCA_005883415.1 Actinomycetota bacterium
TCGAACTCGTTCGTCACGTCTCCGAGGTTCGGGTTCGCTTCGCGCACCCCTGGGCGCGGATCGGGCCGTCCGTCGGTGGCCGGGTTGAGGCGCTGGCCGCCGAGGAAATCGTCCTCGATGAACTTGTTGTAGGCGTCGTGGCTCAGAGTCTGATGATCGATGTAGCCGCTCCTGGCGTACGGGCTGATCAGGATCCCCGGCACGCGCAGGCCGTAGCCGTTCTGGTCCACGCTCGGCGGCACCACATGGTCATAGAAGCCTCCCCAGTCATCCCAGGAGAGGAAGATCGCCGTCGAGCTCCAGTCCGGGCCCTGCATGATCGCGTTGACTAGGCCGGTGACGTATGTCTGACCGGCGCTGACCAGCGCCGGCGGGTGCTCTGAGACCGTCGCGTTAGGGTCGATCCAGGAGACGCCGGGAAGCGACCCGTTGTGCGCCGCGGTGAAGAAGTTGCTGAGCGTCTGGATGTTTCCGAGCTGCCGGTTCTGCGAGACATCGGTGAACGCCGGCAGCGGGTTCCAGATGCCGGGAGTCTGCGGCCCCTGCTGGACGGGCGAGCAGCTCATCGCCGCATCGTTCTCGCAGTCGGGCTCGTTGCCCTTGAACACGTAGTAGCCCCAGCTGATGCCGCTCTTGTGCAGCAGGTAGGTCATGTCCGTCCACGCGTAGCGGAGCTGACCTTGGTTGGGGTTGCTGGTGGTTCCGGAGTTGCTGTTCGGATTCTGTAGCGCGTTCCTGCAGGAGAAGGCGTTGAACGGATTAGTGCAGTTCGCCGACCACTCGGAGACCTGGAAGAGGTGCTGGGGCAGGCTCCACGAGGCGTTGGGCTCGAACATGTGGTCCTGGAGCACGAACGCCTTGGCGTAGTTCCAGTAGTTGGGAATGTCGCTCCCGTCGTGGATGCCCATCACGTCATTGCAGGCACCGGCTGTCGTACTTATACAGGGGCTGCAGTTGGGGTTGGTGGGGTTGGTGCCGCAGTTGGCTGCCGTCTGCGCCTGGCCGACGAACCGGTTCATCTGGCACCCGGAGCGGGTCGCGAAGTTCGAGCAGTTCAGGTCGGCCGTAGCGTTGTTCTGGCTGTGGGGGCCGCCCGAGTTGCTGTCGGCGTGGTCGAGAAATGCACACACCGGCGCGTTGCCGTGGAGCGGGTCGGGCACGCACGGCGGGGTCGCCAGATTGATTCCGTCCGCGCCCGGATACGTCCCGAAGTAGCTATCGAACGAGCGGTTCTCCTGCATGATGACCACGACATGCTTGATCTTGTGGATCGGAGCGACCGAGACGGTCAGGGCCGAGGAGTAGGAGTTGGCGTTCTTCTCAGTCTTGGGTAAGAACCCGGGCGGCGGGATGGTGTCCGACGCGCCCACCGTCATGTTGAACTCCACCTTCTCGAACACGGTTCCGCTTCGGAGCCCGCGGGCCGTCACGTACCAGTACCGGTTCGTAAAGATCGCGCGGGGACGCATCGTGAACTTGAAACCGCCGTGCGGCCCGGTCTTGGTGCTCTTCGAGAAGCGGTACTGCCGCTGCGTCGCCTGCCGGCCCCAAAGAGTGACCGTCGCCCCGCCCCGGACGCCCGCGAGGGTGCCGGAGAGCATGATCTGCTGGCCGGCGATGGCTGGATTGGGGGAGGCCTTGAGTGTGAGGGGGCGCGCCGAGGCCTGCACCGCCAGCGGGCTGGCGCTTGCCATGTCAGAGCCGGCGCTTCCGGCGTCCGCGAGAATCGCCCAACCAACGCACGGAGCGCACATGATCGCCATCACCGCCAACAGTCCGCGGTGCATCCGTCCTCCCGGGCATCGGCTTTTCGGCCCTAAGAACCCGGCTCTCGAGACTAAGTTGCGGGCTACGGGTTGGTGAACCGGCAGCGCAGCAGCGTGCCCATCACGCGGAATCCGTCGAGCGCCGTCAGCTTCTTGCCCTCGTCGGTGGAACGAGCAAGGTAGTGGACGGGCACCTCGAAAATGCGCTCGCCGCGCTGCACCAGGCGAGCCGCGATCTCAGGTTCGATCGAGAATCCTCGCGACTGCAGCGGGAGGCTTCGGAACAGCTCGGTGCGCATCACCTTGTGGCAGGTCATGATGTCGTGCAGGTAGACGTTGAACAGCACGTTGGCTGCCAACGTCACGCCCTTGTTTTGATGGCCGCCCCCTTGCCCTGGTTCGTGGTGTGCTCCACGAGCCGTACGCGGCTGTCCCAGCTGCCGCTCGAGTGGAGGATCTCGGCCGTGCCGTCGGTCGAGCCGTCGTTTACGACGATCAGCTCGAAGTCGGTCGGCAGTTCCGTCCGCAGCACCTCTGCGATCGCCTGCTCGACGCGCTCGCGCTCGTTGAAGACCGGCATCAGGATCGAGAGCATCGTGGGGGCGCGAGAGTAGCGTTTGAGCAAGGATTAGAGAGTGGACTTCGCGGCCGCCGGATTGCTGGACGGACTCGAGGGCCCTGAACGCCAGGCCCGTCAGGAGCTCCTGGAGCGCTTGGCCGCCGACGGCGTCGGCCTCGACGAGCTCAGAGACGCTGTGGCGGAGGACCGGCTCGTGTTACTACCGGTCGAGCGGGAGCTGGGGGGCACACTGAGTGGCGAGGAGGTCGCGCGGCGCGCGGGCGTCGACATAGATCCGCTGATGCAAATGCGGCGCGCGCTCGGATTTCCAGCAGCGAAGCCCGACGAGCCTGTCTGGAGCGAAGAGGACGTGACGGCAGCAAAGTCGCTCAAGCGTTTCCTGGACGCGGGCATGCCGGAGGAAGCGGTGATGGAGGTCACCCGCGTGCTCGGCGAGGGAATGTCGCGGCTGTCCACCACGATCACCGGTGCGTTCGCGGACACGTATCTGGAGCCCGGCGACAACGAGCGCGACGTCGCCCTGCGCTACGCCGCGATGGCCAAGCAGCTGCTGCCGTCGATGGCACCCGTGCTGAATGCCGCGCTGGAGGCGTACGTCCGGGAGAGCGCCCGGCGCGGGATCATTGGTCGCGGGGAGCTAGAGCGGGGCCACCTGGCAAACGAGGAGCAGGTCGTCGTCTGCTTTGCCGACTTGGTGGGCTTCACGAGCCTCGGCGGTCAGCTCGAGGTCGAAGAGCTCGGGAGCGTGGCACGGCAGCTGGCGGAGCTGGCCGGAGACGTGGCCACACCGCCGGTGAGGCTCGTGAAGACGATCGGTGACGCCGCGATGTTCGTCAGCCCGGAGGCATCAGCGCTGGTCGCCGCCGCCCTGTCCCTCGTCGAGGCCGTCGAGAGCGCCGATCTACCGGCCCTGCGAGCGGGCCTTGCCAGCGGGCCCGTCATCAACCGGGCCGGCGACTGGTACGGAAACGCGGTCAATCTCGCCAGTCGCGTCACCGGCGTTGCCCGTCCTGCAAGCGTCCTCGGCACCGAAGATGTCCGCGATGCTGCCCTCGATGGGTTCGCTTGGTCGTCCGCGGGACGCTTTCGGCTGAAGGGAGTCGACGAGCGCCAGCCGCTGTACCGGGCGAGGCGACTGGAAGAGGGACCGGACCAGCCGAGCGCAGATCGCGAGCGGCGCGCCTCCAAGTCCCGGGATCGCCGTTCGCGGAGAGCTACGAAACCGACAGGAGGTCGACCACGAAGATGAGCGTGGAGTTAGGTGGGATGGCCGGCGGGCTACCCTTCTTGCCGTAGGCAAGGGCCGGCGGAATGATCAACTCCCGCCTTCCTCCCACCTTCATGCCCTGGATCCCCTGCACCCAGCCGGGAATCACGCTCCCAGCGCTCAGCGGGGTAGTAAACGGCTGGTTTCGGCTCCAGGAGGAGTCGAACTGTTTGCCCGTGTTGTATAGGACGCCGACGTAGTTGACCGTCACCGTCCCGTTCGCCGCAGCGGATGTCCCGCTGCCTTTGATCAGGTCCTTCACCACGAGTTGAGAGGGTGGCGGCCCCTTGGGCAGGGTGACCGTCGGCTTGTGTGACAGCGCGGGAGGCAGGCTCGCGGTCGTGGGCGTGGCCGAAGTCTGGCCGCCTGTGGGAGCGAGCTGGACTCCGGGCGCTTTCGAGGAGCCGCCGCAGGCGCCGAGTCCGGCGGCGACGAGCAGCGCACAGGCCAGCATGGTGGGGGTGCGTTTGGACATCGGGAGCGTGGCAGCGTAGCGGCCCAGCGTTAGGGGATGGTTCGCTGGCGGCTACGAGGCGATTCGCTCGAGCACGCCGGCGTCAACGTCGAAGTTGGCGTGAACGGCGTTCACGTCGTCGGATTCCTCGAGCAAGTCGATCAGCCTCATCAGCTTCCCGGCGTCGCCCTCTTCGACCGGCACACGTGACTTGGGACGCTGCGTGACGTCCGCGCGATCGACCTCGACCCCCGCCTGCTCTAGCGCCGCGCGCGCGGCCTGCAGGTCGCCCGGCGCCGTGATCACCTCGAACACGTCCTCATCTCGCGCGATGTCCTCGGCGCCGGCGTCGATCGCGGGCATCAGGTCGTCCTCGTCGTAGCGGCTGGCGTCCACCACGATCACGCCGTGCTTGTCGAACAGGTATGAGACTGATCCAGGCTCACCGAGGCTCCCGCCGTACTTGGAAAACGCGTGCCGGACATCAGCGCTGGTCCGGTTGCGGTTGTCGGTCAGGGCCTCAATCAGCAGGGCCACTCCTCCGGGCCCATAGCCCTCGTAGACGACCGTCTCGATCTGATCGGCGTCGGTCCCGGCGCCGGTCCCCTTTTGGATCGCCCGCTCGATGTTGTCCTTGGGCATCGAGGCGTCCCGCGCCTTCTGCACGGCCAGGGCGAGCGCCGGGTTTCCGTCTATGTCGCCGCCGCCCTCACGGGCGGCCACGGTGATCGCTCGGGCCAGCTTCGTGAACTGCTGGCCGCGGCGAGCATCCACCACCGCCTTCTTGTGTTTGATCGAATGCCACTTCGAGTGTCCCGACATCGGTATTGAGTCTAAGATCCTGCGGGAGCCGCAGCGTGAAGACGGCGCCCGCGCCCGGCGAACCGGCCGCCTCGACGCTCCCGCCCATCGCCAGCGCGAGTTCCTTGACGATCGCCAAGCCGAGCCCCGACCCTACGGGACGCTCGGAGCGGTAGCGATCGTGCAGGTAGAAGCGCTCGAACGCGTTCCGCATCGCCGAGCACTCCCGTCCCGTCCACGGCGGCCGTCCGCAGATCGACGGACAGGGCTCGGGCTCGCGGCAGGTGGCGCTCGACCGCCTGCCTGCCGATCTCTGCCAGGTCGATTGGCTCGCTGCGGACCGAGAACCCGGCGCGGTCGAAGCGCGCCAGCTCGAGCAGGTCCGCGACCAGCCGCTCGAGGCGCTCGGACTCCGCCACGATCACCCGGCCGCCCTCGGGCGCATCGACGGCATCCTCGGCCAGGGCTTCGGCGTAACCCCGGATCGCCGTGAGGGGTGTCTTCAGTTCATGGCTGACCGACTCCAGGAAGCGCTGGTGGGCCTCTCGAGCCGACTGAAGCTGTCCCGACATGTCGTTGAACCCCTGGGCCAAGTCGGCGATCTCGTCGTTGCCCTGGACGGGCACGGCCACGCCGGGCTCGGCTCGGGCCACCCTCCGGGTGGCCGCGGAGAGCTGGCCGATGGGTCCCGACAGCCGTCGAGCCAGCAGCAACGACAGCGCGGCCGCCAGGAGGACCCCTCCGAGCCCGGCCAGCGCCAGGCTCCAGAGGAAAGGCCGCCACTCGCTGAACGCGAGATTCCCTGAGCGGATTACCACCACGCGACCAGCCGTCGTCGAGCGGGCTGCGTAGAGGATCGAGCGTCCGAGGACGGTCGCGGTTCCCTGCACGTCGCCGGAGGATGGGATTGCGACAAGGACAGCTGCCGCTCGAGCCGGTCGAAGCTGTCTCGCTCGCCCGCTGCCCACCGCGTACACATGCTGTCCGGCGCCAAGAGCGCCGGGAACCCCCCCGAACGTAGCCAGCTCGTTGGCCTGAGTCTCCAGGGTCGTCATCCGCTGGCTCGAGATCTGATGTCTGACGAGCAGCACGCCGATGCCGACGGTCAGGGCACAGGAGGCGATCGCCGCCAGGGCGAAGTAAGCGAGCAGCCGGTGCCTGAGTTTCACGCGACCGCCTTATAGCCCAGGCCCCGGACCGTCCTGATCAGCTCCGGGTGGCCCAGCTTCTTGCGCAGCTGCGCCATATGCACCTCCACGGTGCGCGTCTCGCCAGGCGAGATGAACCCCCACACCGACTCGAGCAGCTGGTCGCGCGTGACCACTTGGCCCCGGTGGCGCAAGAGGAACTCGAGCAGGTCAAACTCGCGCTGGGTCAATTCGATCTCCTTGGAATTCACCCGCACCTCCCGCGCACCTCGCGCCAAGGTAACCGGCCCGAGCTCCACGACGTCTTCGGGGGCGGCGTTTCTGTCCCCGCGGCGCAGCACGGCCGTGATCCGCGCGGTGAGCTCGCGCGGGGAGAACGGCTTCACGACGTAGTCGTCGGCGCCGAGCTCGAGACCCGCGATGCGGTCGGGCAGCTCGTCGCGGGCGGTGAGCATGATCACGGGCACGCGTCCGCCGATGCGGCGGCAGACCTCGAACCCGTTCATGCCCGGCAGGCCTATGTCGAGCACGACCAGCTTGACCGCGTGGCGCCCAAGCTCAGTCAGTGCCTCCTCGCCCGAGCGGACCCAGAGCGAGCGAAAGCCGGCCTGCTCCAGGTAGGTGCGAACCAGCACGCCGATGTTGGGCTCGTCCTCGACGACCATGATCAGCGCGCTCACAACGGACATCGTAGGTCCCGGGAATCCGCTTGATCCGCGGGCTTTTACACGCAGCTGACATTTCGCTAACACGCCGCTTGCGCGGCTCGTCCAGCCTTTCGGTCGGCAACCCACGATGGGAGGGGGCTGCCAACCCCGACAGGAGGGATTCACACAACGTGAGACTGCTCAAACGGCATTACAAGCTGGTCGCGCTCGCGGCGGCGTGCGTGGCGCTCGGTGCTGCCGTCAGCGCGATCGCCAGCGCTGGCGCTGCGATCCCGGCCTCGGGAACCACGTCGACCGCTTCGAGCGCGGCCGTACACCACCATCGGGTCGGGGCAGGGCGGCGCCTGCTCGCCGGCTCGGTGCACGGCAGCCTGGTCGTACACGGCAGGTCCGGGTGGGTGACGGTCACGTTCGACCGCGGCGTCGTCGGCTCGGTGTCGGGTAACCAGCTGACGATCACCGAGCGGACGAAGAAGGCGGTCTACAAGACCGTGACGCTCACGATCCCGTCCAACGCGATCGTGCGCGACAACAAGCAGAAGGCGACGCTCGGCCAGCTGAAGTCAGGCCAGCGCGTGCTTGTCGTGAGCGGGCTGAACAGGACACGCGTCGTCGCGCGAGGTTAACGCGTCGGACCACCGGATCCAACACCCCCCTTAGCCCAGGTAGCGCCCAGCAGCGCCAACGCCCGCCATTTAGCATCTGGCGTGGATGACTGGCATCCCGCCGGAGATCTTCAAGGCCTACGACATACGCGGGCTCTACGGCGATGACATCGACGCCGACGCGGCCGCACTGATCGCGCGGGCGTTTGCGCGCGTGATCTCAGAGCAGGAGCAAAAGCCGACCGCCGAGCTCAAGCTCGGCCTGGGGCGAGACATGCGCGTTCAGGCGCCTGAGCTGGCAGCCGCCTACCGCGAAGGCATGTGCGCCGAGGGCGCCACGGTCCTCGACGCCGGCCAGACCGCGACCGAGGTGCTCTACTACCTGGTGGGCTCGCGCGACCTCGACGGCGGGCTGATGTGCACCGCCTCGCACAACCCGAAGGCCTATACGGGCGCCAAGCTCGTCAGGCGGGGCGCGATCGCGCTCTCGGGCGAGGCGGGAATCGACCGCGTCCGAGCGTTGATCGAAGCCGGACTGGGAGATCCACCCGGTGGCGGAAGCGCCCAGGAGGTCGACGTGTACGACGAGTTTCGCGAGGCGGCGCTGCGGTTCATCGATCCGGAGGTCATCAGGCCGCTGCAGGTCGTGGTCGACGGCGGGAACGGCATGGCTGGGCCGATGGTCGGACCGCTGCTTGATCGGTTGGGGATCAACGCGGAAGAGAACTACTGGACACCCGACGGCAACTTCCCCGACCACGAGCCCAACCCGCTGCTGCCCAAGAACCGGGAGTTCATCATGGGAGAGGTGCTCAGACTCCAGGCAGATCTGGGGATCGCCTGGGACGGGGACGGCGACCGCTGCTTCTTCATCGACGATCAAGGCGCGTTCGTCGACGGCGACTTCCTGACCGCGCTCCTGGCCGAGTCGATGCTCGAAAAGGACCCCGGCGCCACCATCCTGTATGACGTGCGGGCGAGCCGGGCCGTGGCAGACACGGTCGAGCGCGCCGGTGGCCGGGCACTCATCAACCGAGTGGGCCATGCGTTCTTCAAGACCCGCATGCGGGAGGAGAATGCCGCGTTCGGCGGCGAGGTCTCGGGCCACTACTACTTCCACGACTTCTACTGCGCCGACTCGGGCACCCTCCCCGCGCTGCTGATGCTCGAGCTGCTGTCCAAGCGCGGGGCTCGGGTCTCAGAGCTGCTCGAGCCCTACCACTCCCGCTACTTCATCTCCGGCGAGATCAACTCGGAGGTCGACGACCAGCAGGGGAAGATCCAGGAGCTGGCCGAGCGCTACGGGGACGGCCGTCAGTCGTGGATGGACGGCCTGTCGGTCGACTACGACGACTGGCACTTCAACGTGCGCCCGTCAAATACGGAGCCGCTCCTCAGGCTGTGCCTGGAGTCGCTGCGCTCGCGAGAGGACATGGAGCGTCGCCGCGACCAGGTGCTCGCCGTGATCCGCTCGTGAGCGCGTCCACCGGCCGCGATGCGTTGGAGCGCGCGGCCCAGGCCGGGATCCACCGCTTGGCGATCCCCACCCCGTTTCTAGTCGGCCGCGTCAACTGCTACCTGATCGAGGACGAGCCGCTGACTCTGCTCGACACGGGCCCCAACTCCGGCAAGTCACTCGACGAACTGGAGCAGGCTCTGGCCGGGCACGGCTACTCCGTGGAGGACCTAGGGCTGATCGTAATAAGTCACCAGCACATGGACCATCTGGGGCTGCTCGAGATCCTGGCCCGGCGCTCCGGGGCCGAGGTGGCTGCGCTTCACCTGCTGGGGCCGTATCTACACGATTTCCCGAAGAACGCCGCCGCGGACGACGCCTTCGCCCAGCGAGTCATGCGGCGCCATGGTGTGCCGGCCGACCTCTCGACCGTGCTCGGAGCGGTCGGCGCGGCGTTCCGGGCGTTCGGCTCACGTGGCCACGTGACCAGGCAGTTGCACGATGGCGACCCGCTCCAGCTTCGGGATCGCGAGCTGCTGGTCATGCATAGGCCCGGACACAGCCCGTCGGACACAGTGTTCTGGGATGAGGAACGCGGCATCATGTTTGCCGCCGATCATCTGCTCGCCCACATCTCCTCGAACGCGCTCGTATCCCGGCCCCTTCTCGATGGTGCCGCGCACGACGCCGACGACGCCGACGACGCCGAGTCCCCCGACGACGCCGAGTCCCGACCTCTGCTCACGTACATCCGCTCGATGGAGGCCACCCGCGAGCTACCGCTCGAGCTCGTCCTGCCGGGCCATGGCGAGCCGATCACCGACCATGCCGCCCTGATCGACGAGCGTCTCCGGATGCACGCTCGTCGGGCCGGGAAGCTCCATCGCCTGCTTGCCGGCGGGCCGATGACGGCATACGAGCTGGCGCTCGAGTTGTGGGGAAACGTGGCCGTCACCCAGGCCTACCTGACGATCTCGGAGGTGCTCGGTCACCTCGACCTGCTCGTGCACGACGGCCTGGCGCGCGAGACCGTACGGGACGGCGTGGCCCGGTTCGAGGCGTTTAGGGATACGCCGAGCGCCCCGGCCTGACCGGCGACACCGTCGCGGTCCCGCACTCGTATGCCCCCTGAGGCATCGCGGCGTGTAGAGAGGACGTGTCACCGGGAGGGACCACCGAGATACCCGCGGCCGTCGTGCACCCGGTGCTGGACACAATCCCATGCGTAACGCCGACCCGGAACGACACGCTCGTGCGGGGAGCGACCATCAGCGCCTGAAGCGGCGCGGCGCCGAAGAAATCATGCGTGCTGCGGGTCGTAACCGTAGGCAGCGGCCGTCCGGATCGGTTGAGGAACTGGATGCCGGGGAATCCGTAGGCATGACAGGGGCGGGAGGTGGCGTTGGTCAGCGTGAATCCGAGCAGGCCGTGTCCAGTCGCCCCCTGCCCACCGATGAACGAGAGCTGAAGATCGGAGGCGCGGCACAGGCTCGAAGACGACTGAGGCGCGACCGTGGTCGAGGAGGCGGCAGTGTGGGTCGTCGCAGCGGGCGCGGACCTAGTGGTCGCCGGCGCGGTGGGACCGGCGCTCGCGGAGGTCGTGGTCTTGGTCGAGCCCCCGCAAGCTGCGAGCAGGAGCGCCGCGGACAACGCCAGCATCATCGCTTTCACGCTCCGTGTTTCGCCCCTCACGCCGTCAGATCCTCCCGGGATGCTCTCGACACGCACGCCGCGGCCTCATCCTCGTCGTCGGCGAACGCGAACAGCTCCAGGTCAGCTGTCGAAATATTTCCGGCAGGCAGCACTCTGCCCCTGAGCCACTCAAACAGCGGCTCCCAGTAGTCACGGCGCATCAGAACGTTCGACGGCACCCCCACCTTCCCAGACTGAGCAAGGGCCGCTAGCTCGAAGAGCTCGTCGAGCGTCCCGAATCCTCCCGGGAAGATCACGAACGCCGACGCGTAGCGGGCGAACATGAGCTTGCGCGCGAAGAAGTAGTGGAACCGCAACGGCAGGTCGAGGTACGGGTTCAGGCGCTCGGTAATCGGAAGCCCAACGGACAGGGCACCCACGTCCCGGGCCCCGCGATTGGCGGCCTCCATGATCCCGGACCCGCCGCCGGTTATGATCGCGAAGTCCATCTGCCCTAGACGCCTGGCGACCGAGCGCGCGAGCTGGTAGTCGGGATCGGCAGGGCCGGCGCGCGCAGAGCCGAACACCGAAACCGCGCGTTCGACGCCCGCCAGCTTCTGGAAGCCAGACTCAAGCTCCGACCGGATCCGCTGCGCCAGGAGCGCGTCGCCGGCGGGGTCGGCGGGCCGTCCGTGCGCTGGGATCGCGAATGCTTGCTCGTCGTGGGTTCGCATCCGCGTGCGAGTATCCCAAGGTCATGCCGGACCCCACAGCACCGCCCGAAGCGCCCGGCCAAGGACAACGCTCAGCAGCGCGCGCGATCCAGACCGCCGGGAGGTTCGATCCGTTCCTGGGGCCGCAGCTCCTCGTTGCGGCGGCGATCGCCCTAGACGTTTTCCTCCCAATGAGGATCACGGCCGGCCCGGCCTGGCTGCTTCCGAGCATCGAAGGGCTGCTGCTGGCGGTCCTCGTGGTCGTGTCTTTCCACCCGCGGATGCGGTCCTCCCAAATCAGGCGCAAAGTCGCGATCGTTTTGGTCGCGCTGGTAAGCGGCGCAAACATCTTCTCGCTGGTCGAGCTCTCTCGCTATCTGCTGCACCACCACGTGGGGAACGGACGGGAGCTGATCTTCGCCGGCGTCCAGCTATGGCTGACCAACGTGCTGCTTTTCTCCATCTGGTACTGGGAGCTCGATCGGGGAGGGCCACTGGAGCGTGCCGCCAGAACCCACCAGCGCCCAGACTTCTATTTCCCTCAGGACGCCGACCCCAACGTCAAACCGCCAGGCTGGATGCCGGGCCTGGTCGATTACATGTACGTGTCGTTCACGAACGCCACCGCGTTCAGCCCCACCGACACGATGCCGCTCACGCAACCGGCCAAGCTGGTGATGACCGCCCAGGCGCTCACTTCGCTCTTGATCGTCGTGATCGTGGTCTCGCGAGCGGTCAGCATCCTGAGCTGACGTTCGGTGGACGTCGCACAGCAGTCGGTAGAGCGCGAGATCCGTCGCATCGGGGCAGAGCTCGCAGCCGCCTTCCCGTCCGCGGCGCGGCACCCGATGCGGGCGCTCGACACCAGAGCGATGGAGATCGCCTCGGGCGATCGAGAGCTCCGGGCGGCGCTGTTCCGGTTCGTGGACGTCGTCCCAGCCTGTCGGTCGCTCGACGACCTCGCCCGGCACCTGACGGACCTCCTCGAGCAGCTGCCCGAGACGCCGCCTCCCATCGCCGCGGCCATGCGGATCTCGCACACCAAGGCCGGCCGCGCCGCCCTGGGCGCGGCGGCCGCTTCGGGCGTCAAGCACCTGGCGCACAGATTCATCGTCGGCGAGACACCCGCGGCGGCGATGAGCGTTCTCCGGCACCTGTGGGGGCACGGAGTCGCCAGCTCCGTCGACCTGCTCGGCGAAGCGACCGTCACGGAGTCTGAGGCCGACGCATACGCCCGCCGTTGCCGGCACGCGCTATCGGAGCTCGCCCGGGACACCAGCCGCTGGCCCACCCGCCGGCAGCTGGAGCGGGACGGGAGCGGCGCCCTTCCCCGGGCGAACCTGTCGGTCAAGGTCTCGGCTCTGACGCCTCTGCTGCGGCCAGACGCTCCCGAGCTCGGCCGCCTAGACGCAGCGCGCCGGCTGCGTCCGCTCTTACGGGACGCCCTTCGTCAGGCGGCGCACATCCACATCGACATGGAGTCACTCGATTCCCGGGAGTTGGTGCTCGATCTGGTGCTCGAGCTTCTGTCCGAGCCCGAGTTCGCGGCCGGGCCCTCCGCGGGGGTCGTGGTCCAGGCCTACCTGCGCGACTCGTCCCAGACGCTCGAACGGATCCTGACCTGGGCGACGTCGATCCCAAGGACGCCACCGCTCCAGGTTCGGCTCGTCAAGGGGGCCTACTGGGATCACGAGCTGGCGCAGGCCCGCCAGCAGGGATGGCCGGCGCCCGTCTACGAAGACAAGGCGGCCTGCGACCGCAACTTCGAGACGTTGACCCGCCAGCTGCTGGAGGCGCGCCCCGCGATCCGCGTGGCGGTCGCTTCGCACAACCTTCGCTCGGTATCCCACGCCATCGCAGTCAGCAGGCTGCTTGGAGCCTCGGACCTGGACCTCGAGCTTCAGGTTCTAAGGGGCCTCGGGGACGAGCTTCAGGATGCGCTCGCCGGCAAGGGGTTCCGCGTTCGCACCTACTGCCCTGTCGGCGACCTGATCGCCGGCATGGCCTACCTTGTGCGCCGACTGCTCGAAAACACGAGCAACGAGTCGTTCCTTCACGAGCAGGCCAGAGGAACTCCGCTCGAGATGCTGCTGGCGGCTCCTTAAGGATCGCTCTTGCACGGCTCAAGTTATTCTCGGCCTCTAGACGGCCACCGCCCCATCTAGTAGGGTTATCTCTTAGCCCTTCGGGGAGTGGTTGCGGCTGGAAGAGAAGGAACTGGGGTGAGCGACGTACGGACGCGCTGGGGCGCGGATTACCTAGATGGCGGGCCGTTCGCCATTCGGGGCGCCGACACGCCGCGCGAACTCGACGGGGTAACGGTCGTCGATCCCGGTATCGCATCCGGTAATGGCCGGGGCCCGTCGGCCGGACTTGCTGCCAGCGGCAGTGGCGGACCGCTCCCGGTCGCCCCCCCAGTGACGCGGCCAATGGTCCGCGTGACGCCTTCTCAGCGGGATGCGGTCTTCCGCCGTGTGCTGGCGATCGCCGATCTCGCAGCCGCTGCTGGCGGGCTGGCCATCGTAGGCCTCATTACTGGCCGCGGCGTCCGAGGTGCCAGCCTCGTGTCAATACCTCTGATCGTGATAATCGCGAAGATCGCCGGCCG
>VAWT01000071.1 GCA_005883415.1 Actinomycetota bacterium
TGACGGCGAACACGGCGCGGTCGTTTGCCCTGTACAGCGGGGTCCCGGCCTCGCTCGGCCCCGCGCTGGCATGGATCGCGGGGATCCTGATAGTGGTCGTCCCGTTATGCGTGTGGCGCTACCGGCGGATGAGCTGAGAGCGTCAGACTTCGATCCCGCGCTGGCCCAGCAGGTCCCGCACTCGGTAAGGGGGATCTCCCTTCCACTCCGCCCGGGCCGCGAGGCGGAGGATCTTGCTCGGCTCATCGCCGAGCTCATCGCGGCGGTGCGCCAGATAGAGGATCGTGGCGACTGCCATCGAAACGGCCGGATCCTCGACTTCGACGTTGGCGCCTTCCTCCGCGATCGCAAGCCGCTCCTCGAGATTCTCGATCGCGGTCACCGGCTCATCCGCGTCCTCGAACTGGATCAGCAGCCGGTCTAAGCGGGGATCGGAGTCGGTCGGATCGACGATCTCGACCGCGCGCTTGACGACGTCGAACAGGGTGATGGGAGGTGGATCGGTCGGCATCGCGCGCCAGCCTACCCGTCACGCCACGTTCTCGAGCACTAGCGCGACGCCCTGCCCCGATCCGACGCACACGCCGAGGACGCCGTAGTGGGCTCCGCGCTGGCGCAGCTCCGTCGCGAGCGTGAGCACGTACCGAGTGCCGGAGGAGCCGAACGGATGGCCGATCGCCACCGCGCCGCCGTTGTGGTTCAACTTCTCGTCGGGAACCTCGAAGCCGTCGAGCTGGTTGGGAAGCTCGCGAAGCACGCCGAGCGCCTGGGCCGAAAACGCCTCGTGCACTTCCCAGACGTCGATGTCCTGCGGCGTCAGCCCCGCCCGCTTGATTGCCTTAGGCATCGCCCAGGCAGGCGCGATCCCCATCACCTGTGGATCAAGGGCGTAGGTCGCTGACGCCAGGACCCTGGCCAGCGGCTGGACGCCGAGCTCCTCTGCCGCCTCGCCACTGGCGAGCACGACTGCGCTTGCGCCGTCGCTCAGCGGCGAGGAGTTGCCGGCGGTCATCTGCGTGGTGTTCGGCTGCGCCGACAGCGCCCCGAGCTTCTCGGCGGTGGTGTCGTCCCGGATGCTCTCGTCGTGCTCGAACGTTCTCTCAGGCTGTCTGCGCGTGGCCGGGATCTCGACCGGGTGGATCTCGAGGCCGAACCGTCCGGAGTCGCGCGCCGCGGCCGCGCGCTGATGTGAGCGGAGCGCGAACGCGTCTATTTCCTCCCGAGACAACGAGTACCGGTCGGCGACGTTCTGCGCCGTGCGGATCATCTCGATGTAGGCATCTCGGGCGAGTAGCGCGGGGTTTGGCGGACCGCCCGCGCCCGCCCACATGGTGTCCAGCATGAACAGCGGCCCGCGCGGCATGAACGGGGCATCCCCCTTCATGAATGCCCAGCCCGAACGCGACATGGACTCGACCCCACCGGCCAAGCCGACACCGAGCTCACCTGCCCGGATGGCGTGCGCGATCTGGATGGCGCAGGTCAGCGACGAGGCGCAGAAGCGGTTGACGGTCGCGGCGGGCACCGCGTCCGGGAAGCCGGCGGCCAGTGCCGCCCAACGCCCGATGTCGCCCATGCCCTCGTGCGCTGGATTGACGCAGCCGGCGGCGATGTCTTCGACCCGGTCCAGGCCCACTCCGACTCGCTTGCAGGCCCAGACCATCGCCTGGCCGAGTAGGTCGTCGGTTCGCAAGTGGGACAGCGAGCCGCCGTACCGCCCGACTGGCGTCCGGACGCCGCCGAGGATCAAGGCATCAGTCATTTTCGGTCCTCCTGGATCGAGATCTCAGACCGATAGTCACAGTGGCCGTCCATTGGCCGTGAGAGAGACGTCGACGTTACCCCGCGTGGCATTCGAGTACGGGCAGACCGCATCCGCGTCCCGGACCAACTCGGCGGCCGCGACGGGGTCATCGACCGAGGGGAGGGTGATGTCGAGCTCGACAGCAAGCTTGAAGCCACGCTCCTCGGTGGGGAGCAGCATCACGTTTGAGTCGATTACCACGTCGCCGGCTTCGAGCTTGCGACGGCGAGCGACAACGCCGAGGGCGCTCTCGAAGCAGGCCGCATATCCCACCGCAAACAGCTCCTCTGGATTGGTGCCTCCCCCCTCGCCACCCATGTCCTGCGGCAGCCTCAGGTCCACGACGAGGCTGCCATCCGAGGTCTCGCCGTGGCCCGCAGCGCGGCCTCCGGTGACGTGGGCGTTAGCCGTGTAAAGCGTTTTGCTCATCGGTGGTCCTTTCATTTAGACGTTGAGCGCGTGGCCCTCCCTGGCCAGCTGGACTCGAACGTCGGCGCCGAGTCTCGCGGCCTCCTCGGCCGCCTGGTCCTCGAGCAATTCGAGGTTCCGGTCGTCATGGGTGGGGTCGTGGTGGAACATCAGCAGTCGGCCCGGGCGGGTACGCCCCGCGAACGCGACCATGTCGCTGATGCTCGAGTGGCCCCAGCCACGGCGGCCGGGGTACTCCTGATCGGTGTACTGGGCGTCGTGGATCAAGACGGTTGCGTCATGGGCCAGGCTGTGGCCGGAGATCCAGTTGCCGGGCGCAGAGGAGAGCTTGAGGCCCAGCCCGGGCTCGTGATCGGGGATGTAACAGAGGCTGGCGTCGCCCTCCGTGATCCGGTAGCCCAGGGTAGGCCCGCGGTGCGAGACCAGTGCGGCCTTGATCTGCAAGTCGCCGACGCGCCAGCCGTCTACTGGGACGTTCTCGAAGCTGACGCGGGCGGGCAGCTCGCCGATCTCGATCGGGGACAGCGGATCCGACAGGTACCTCGCCAGGCGTCGGCGGAGAGGGACGCGACCGGGCGGTCCCCAAACCGTGATCTCCGCCTCGGGGTCGAACAGTGGGGCAAAGAACAACAGGCCCTGGATGTGATCGAGATGCAGGTGAGTGAGCAGGATGTGCAGTCGTGTGGCGTGGCCGAGGTCCTCGGCGGTGAGATCACGGATGCCGCTGCCCGCGTCGAGGATCAATTCGGTGCCGTCCTCCCCGATGACCTGCAGGCAGGATGTATTTCCGCCCACCGCCTCCGTGTCGGGCCCGGGCGCCGGGATTGAGCCACGTACGCCCCAGAACTTGACCCGCATCAAGCTAGGCAGCTTACGGCGTGACCCTCGGAGTCGAAGGGGCCGTAACGGGCGTTCCATTCCTCGGGCTCGAGCACTCCGACTTCCTCGAAAGGGGCGCCAATCAGCTCGCCCGCCGCCTCGTTGAAGAACACAAACCGGCCGTCCGCGTCGATGAGGATCGCGGGCAGCCAGAGGATCGAAATCAAGTTGCGCGCCAGGATCAGCTCGAGGGGGCGCTCGACCAGCTCGTCACGTGAGCTCGTCATGAGTGCTGGAGCGGTCGAGTGAGCAGGCTTGATGCTTCGGTCGCGTTCGGCATGCCCGCGATTATGAACTGGATTGCCGGCGGCCAGTCCTGCAATGCTCCGGTTGACGCCGACGCTTTCCAACCAGGAGGTCGACATGATCGTGATGTTCAGTGCCCGGCGCTTGAAGCCCGACGCCTGGGAGCAGTTCCGAAGCGCTTGGGGGCCTGGTGACTCGCCGCCACCCGGCTTCCAGAGGGCTTACCACGCGCGCAACATACGAGACGAGGATGAGGTGATCTCGTTCGGGCTCTTCGACATGACCGAGGATGACTACCGTCGCTGGCGCGAGGACGCCGACGCGCAGGAGACACAACGCGTGGACCGCATGTCCGCGTTCGTCGAGCACGAGTACGTCGCGGGCGTCTTCGAAGTGATCGACACCTTCGAGCCGTAAGTGGCGCTACGAGGCGGAGGCTAGGTGGCCACGGCCGCGCGGGCACGGGCTGCCCGCACTTCGGCCGACAGCGTGTCGATGTCATAGGCCCCGTAGTGCCTGCGATCGTTGATGAAGAACGTCGGCGTCCCGGAGACGCCACTGGCGTCGGCGGACTCAACGTCTTCCGCGATGCGTCCCTCGTACTTGCGCTTTCGCAGCGCTTGCCGGAAGCGTTCGATATCGAGCTCTAGCTCCTCGGCGTAACTGATCAAGGCTCTGACATGCAACGCGTCCTGATGTGCCAGCAGGAGGTCGTACATCTCCCAGAACTTCCCTTGGGCGGCCGCGGCCTCGGAGGCTTCGGCGGCCGTCTGTGCGTAGATGTGCACGTCGTTGAGCGGCAGGTGCCGCCACACGTAACGCAAGTCGCCGAAATCTGCCAGCAGGTCCCGGATCACGGATTCCGCTTGCCCGCAGTACGAGCACTGGAAGTCGCCGTACTCGACCAATGTGACGGGCGCGTCCTCGGGACCGCGGATGTGGTCGCGCTCGGGATCGACGGGAACCGCTAGATCGACGACCGCTTGAGACGTGCCCAGCACAGCGCGCAGCTTCAGCTGTTCGGGAAGCATTCTGATCGCCCGGGAGACCGCCCACGTCAGGGCCGATGCACCAAGGGCCGCGGTTAGGACACCGAGCTTGGCCTCTTGGAGCTCGATGCCAGTGAACGCAAGCGTGGCGATCAGAATCGAGACCGTGAAGCCGATACCGGCGATCGCACCACCGGCTAGTACCGAGCCCCATCCAACCGGAGGCTTGATCCGACCGCCGCTCAGCCTCGTCACCAGCCACGTCGCGCCGCTGATCCCGACCGGCTTGCCGACCACATACCCGACGATGATTCCGAGCGTGATCGGCGAGCCGTATGCGGTGGTTATGAAGTGACCGCTGATAGGGATGCCGGCATTTGCAAGCGCGAACAAGGGGAGGATCACGTAGCTGGAGACCGGGTGGTAGAGCTGCTGTAGACGCTCGTTGGGAGAGAGAGCGGTGCGCACCCCCTCTCGCACCGTTTGCGCGTACTCGGACGTCGGCTGCTCGCGAAACAGCCTGAAGAGGTCCGTAGCCCGCTCTAGATCCCCACGCACGGCCGGATAGGCGATCGACATCAACCCGGCCGCCACCCCAACGATGATCGGATCGACTCCGGATTTCAGGAAGGCAACCCAGGCCACCAACCCGATCGCGAGGTATACGGCACCGTTGCGAACCCGACGGGTGCGGACAGCGAACGCGACCCCCAGCGCCCCAATTCCCACGAGCAGGGGCACGACGCTGACCGTATTCGTGTAGGCGGTGGCGATCACGACGAACGCCACGAGGTCGTCGGCCACCGCCACGGTCAGGATGAACGTCCGGAGGCTGGACGGAAACCGGCGACCGACGAGCGCCAGCATGCCCAGCGCGAACGCCGTATCCGTCGACATCGCCGTTCCCCAGCCGTGCGTCGAGGGTCGTCCGGCGTTGACGAGAAGGTAGATGCCGATTGGGATGAGCATCCCGCCGAGCGCCGCAGCTGCCGGCAGCGCCAGGCGGCGGCGGTCGCGGAGCTCACCCAGGTCGATCTCGCGGCGTGCCTCCAGGCCGACGATCAGGAAGAAGAACGTCATCAAGCCGTTGTTCACCCAGAGGCGGAGGTTCTGGGAGACGCTGCCGCCACCGATATGAATGCTGAGGTTGGTCGCCCACAGCGAGTCGTATGAAGGGCGGTCGACGTTGACCCAGATGAGCGCGGCCACTGCACCGGCGAGCATGACCAAGGCTCCGCCGGTCTCGGTGCGAAGGAACTCGCGGACGGGCGCCTCGAGGTTGCGCAGCCACGCGGTTCGACCTGCAAACGGAGCGGCGGAGTCCGTCGAAGTGGACACGGTGTGAGCCTAGCCAGCCGCTATCAGCCGGCGCCTGCGGCCCTGGCCCTAGCCCAGGGTGCGCTCGAGCAACTCGCGAAGCGCTCGGAAATGGCGCTCGCGCGCGCTCTCGTCAAAAGCTGGGCCGTCGGCCATCGTGTAGCCGTGCCGGGCGCCCTCATAGACCTCGGCGCGGAAGTGGGCGCCGGCATCCTGGAGCGCACGCTCGAACGTGGCGATCTGCTCTGCGGTCATGCTCGGGTCCTGGTCCGCGAACCCAAAGTACATCTCGGCCTTCACGTTGGCCGCTCTCAGGTGCGGGCTATCCGTACCATCCGTGGCCATCCCGCCGGCGTGAAATCCGGCCAGCGCGGCCACCCGATCGGGGTGGGCGGCTGCCACCCACCACCCGACCCGAGCGCCCATGCAGTAGCCCGTGATGGCGACGGGGCCTGGCGATGCGACTTGCGTCAAATAGTCGAGGTACGCACCCCCGTCGGCGGCCAGCCGTTCGGGCGTCAGCTGGCCGATCAGCGGGCGGATCGACTGAAAGAAGCCCGCGCGCTGCTCGGGATCGCTCAGGTCAGGCAACGGCACCACCGGTGGGCGCCCCGCGCGGTAGAAGACGTTCGGGGCCAGCACGACGTAGCCGTCGGCTGCGATTCGGTCTGCCATCTCGTCGATCGTGGGTCGCAGTCCGTAGGCATCCATGATGTACAGCACCCCGGGATGGGGCTGATCATCAGGCCGCGTCAGGTATGCGTCGGCGAGGCCGTCCGCTGTCGGGATCTCGACGGTCTCGGAATGCATCAGTTCCGGCGCACGGGGCAGAGGCTCCTCACGGCGGAAAAGCTACAGCGCGGACCGTCTCCCGTGAGAGCATCATCTTTCATGACCACGGTCAAGGGCAGCCCGCCCCCTTCGCGGCTCGCGCGGCTCAGGGGGCACCAGTGGACCCCAATCCAGCGGGCAACACTGATCGCCGCCATCGCAATCGGCATGGCTTGTCTCTTCCTCACGACCTACTCGCTCGCGCTGGGCGATCCCGTGGCGCGCCGCATCGATGCCGGAGTGGTGGGCAACCCAGCGGCGCGCGCGAGCACGGTGGAAGCCGTGCAGGGAGTGGCCCGCCACAGCCTCGTCTTCCGGAGCTACCCCTCAGTTCCGGCCGCGCGGCAGGCGATCAACTGGCAGCACATCTACACGGCCCTCGATCTGACTTCCAGCCGGCCCACGCTGTACGTGGCGAGTGCGGCCGGAGCTTCCTTGGCGCGAGTGCTCGAGAAGATCTCTGCCATCGATCCCGCCGTTCGAGTGGTCGACACCCATCCGCTGTTGTCGAGGGACCCCAATGGCCTCGACCTCTTCTACCTGATGCTCGTCGCGACGATCATCGGCTTCCTCACGATCTTCCAGGTTCTGGCGCAGGCCGGTCGCTTGGCGCTGCGTCACCACGTCTGGTTCGTATTGGCCCTGGCGCTGGCGGCGTCGTTCGCGCTGACGCTCGTCAACGCGGCGCTGCTTGAGAACCTCGGTCTCCATACCGCGGAGGTGTGGGGCATCCTCGCTCTGCACCTGCTGGCCGCGTCGTCCTTCGCCCTGCTGATGGCCGTCCTCATAGGCCGGTGGGCGCTCGTGCCGACGTGGCTGTTCTTCGTCATCCTCGGCAACGCCTCCTCGGGCGGCGCCGTCTCGCCGCCACTGCTCCCGCAGCCGTTCGCTTTCCTCTCCAACTGGCTTCCCTCGGGGGCAACGGTCACGGCGATTCGTGATGCCGTTTACTTCCGCCACTACCAGCACGTGCACCCCGTCGTCGTATTGGCCATTTGGGCGCTGGTGACGTTCACCGCCTGGCTGGTTATCGCGGGCGGGCGTGAAGAGCGTGGGAGCGCTGCCGCCCCAGCGGCGGCCGCCGCGGAAACGTAGCCGCGCCGATCAATCCGATCCGGGTCATGGGGCTCTCCCCTCGATCTGATCGAGGTCCTCGTCACTCAGCTTGAGACCAGCGGCCGGAAGCAGGGGATCGACTTGCTCGGGCGACCGGAAACCGACGATCGCCCCGTCGACGGCCGGGTTGCGAAGCGCCCAAGCGATGGCCACCGCCCCGGGGACTGTGCCGTGGCGGTCGGCCACCGCCTTCAGTCGCTCTACCAGCTCCAGGTTCTGCGAAAGCTGGGGCTCGTTGAAGCGCGAGTCGTGCTTGCGCCAGTCGTCGTCGGGCAATCCCGCGATCCGCTCACGGGTCATCCTTCCAGTCAGCAGTCCTGAGCCCATCGGCGAGTAGACGATCACGCCGATGCCCTCGTTCTCGGCAAACGGAAGGAGCTCGCGCTCCACGTCTCGCTCGATCAGGTTGTACGGCGGCTGGAGCGTCTCGATCTGGGCAATTTGCTGGATGCGCCGCATGTGCTGGACCTCGAAGTTCGAGACGCCGATGTGTCTCACGAGCCCCTGCTCCTTTAGCTCCGCCAGCGCGCCCCAGCCCTCCTCGATGTCCTCCTCGGGGTTGGGCCAATGAATCTGGTAGAGGTCGATCGCGTCAACCCCGAGCCGCTTCAGGCTGGCGTCGGCCTCGCGCAGGATGGAATCCCGCTTGAGGCTGTGGACCACTCGGCGACCGGGGCCTTCAAGGAGCGAGCACTTTGTAAATACGTATGGGCGCTCGGGCATGCCCTCCAGGGCTCGTCCTACTACCTGCTCTGAGCGACCGAAGCCGTAGGCCGCGGCCGTATCGATCCAGTTGACACCCTGCTCCAGCGCGTGGTGGATGGCCGCGACCGACTTCTCGTCCTCCTGCGGGCCCCAGCCGAACTCCCAGCCTCCGCCGCCGATCGCCCAGGCTCCGAAGCCGACTCGCGTGATGTCGAGGCCGGTGTTACCTAGCTGGGCCTTGTTAAGCGTTGCTGCGCCCATGGCGCTCCTTTTCATCGGAAGTGGATTTCGATTGCCTCAGGCCGTACGGGATCCCCTCGCCAGCAGCGCCAGCACGATTCCCGACAGGACGGCCACGACGGCCGTGAACGCGAACCCCGCGGGCTTTAGGCCGCTCGCTTGAGCCAGGGCGCCTTCGCCGATCACGGGCACGGAGATCGCGACATAGGCAACGACGAAGAAGCTCGATGCCACCGCCGCTCGCTGGGCGGCGGGGGCTCGGGCGTTCAGCGACGCCAGCCCCGCCCGGAAGCTCAAGCCCTGGCCGAGGCCGGCGACCACGCCCCCCAGCACGAGCAGCGCCAGCGACGAGAGCCCGAGGCTGAGCGCCAACAATCCCATGCCGGCGATCAGAAGCGCGCAACCGACCGGTAACGCCAGTGCCTCTCCCAGCAGCGGCAGCATCAACTAGGACGGCAAACCCGGCAAAGCCGGCGAGGGCCGCGCGGATGAAGATGGCGCGCATCTGGGAGGGAACCTGCGGGAGCTGGGGACGAAGGCGGGGCCTGTCGCTCACTTCGACCGGCTCGGGCATGGCCCAGAGCCCGATCGCGGCAGGGACCAACAGCGCGAGGTTGACCCAGAATGTGAGGCGCAGCGGCGAGCCCGCCCACTGCGAGAGGATCCCGGCCAGCAGCGGCCCGCAGCCTAGGCCAGCCATGTTTGCGAGCGTGGCCACGAGCGTGGCCCGTCCCCGCCGCTCCGGCGGGGCGAGGTCGACGAGGGTCGCGGTCGCCGTACCCGTGAAGATGCCCGCCGAGAGCCCGGACAGGATGCGTCCCACGAGCAGCAGCGGCAAGCCGTTGGCCGTCAAAAAGCAGACGGCGCTGAGGGCCGACAGTCCCAGACCGGGCAGCAGCAGCCG
>VAWT01000415.1 GCA_005883415.1 Actinomycetota bacterium
CGCAGGGCGGCCTCGGATGGGTCGATGACGATGACCTCGGCGGGTGTCATCGCCTTCAGGCACTGGATCCCGATATGACCGAGGCCGCCGGCACCGATCACGACTGCCCGCGTCCCGGGGCTCAGCACCGGGATTGCCTTCTTGATCGCGTGGATCGCGGTCAGCCCAGCGTCGGCCAGGGCGGCGATCTCCTTGGGATCAAGCGATGGGTCGAGCTTTACGACCGACCGCGCTGACGTCTGCAGGAAGTCGGCGAACCCACCGTCGCGGTTGATCCCCGGAAAGGAGCCATTCAGGCAGTGCATGTCGTCGCCGGCCCTGCACGGATCGCATAGCCCGCAGGAGATGAACGGGTGAACGATCACCGTGTCTCCGACCTCCACGTTGCTCACCGCCGAGCCGACCTCGTGCACCCAGCCGGCGTTCTCATGGCCCGGGGTGTAGGGCAGCTGGACGCCAGACTTCTCCGCCCACTGCCCCTCCTGAATGTGAAGGTCGGTCCGGCAGAGTCCGGCGGCGCCGATCCGCACGATCACATCGAGCGGGCCATCGACCTTGGGCTCGTCGACCTCGTCGAGCTTCAGCGCCTCGTTATATGAATGGAGCCTTGCGGCATTCATGCTCTCACCTCCTCAGGGTCGGCCATCAAGCCGTGGCGGATTTGCAGCAGCGAGCGACAGATTTCGCCGTTCACTTCCAGGCTCGTGCGCACGAGCCGGGCCATCCGCAGCCAGCGATCGAGCTGGGAGGCACTCACCGGCTGTCCGTTGGGCAACACGAACGCGGGCGACGACGCCTCGGTCGGGATCCCAAGCTGCGCCCGCAACTCAAGACACCGGCTCGCGTCCGGGACGTCCGGGAGGTCCGCCACTCGGCGCGCGACGACCTCCTCGCGGGTGTCCCCATCCGCCAGCAGCTCCTCACATAGTCTCGCCTGGCGGGCGATCAGCGCCTTGCGCTGAAACAGCTCACGCAAGGCATCGAGATTGTCGTCGCCCGTCTCCCCGGGGAATGCCCCGGTGAAGCCATGGCCGTCCGCCAGGGCGGCATTGATCTCCTCTCCCGTGTAGTGGTCCTCGAGCCTGACCGTCACATGACCGACCTCGGGCAGCCGGCGCACGACTTTCCGAGCGTCGGCTGCCATCAGGTACGCGAAGTTGGGGGCGCACTGCGGAGTGGGCAGCCGGAGCAGGATGTCCACGTCGCCGTCCGGCGTTACTTCGCATGAGGTCACGAAGCGCAGCGCGGTGATTGGCTCATCGAGCTCCGGGTCGTGGACCTCGCTCAGCGCGTCCAGCACCCGGCCCTGGGTGATCATGGCGTGTCGCTGACGAGCTGGGCGTCCTCCTTCGCCGCCGGAGTGCCGGCCTCGTCGGGCAAGCGGAATTCCTCCGGCACGTCGATGCCGTAGAGCTTGGCGGCGTTCAGTCCCAGGATCTTCTTCTTGCCCTCGGTCGTCAAGCGCGGGTAATCCGAGAACTCGGCGTCTTCGGGCATCGTCCAGTTGACGAACCCCTCGAGCTGCCAGCGCGGCTCCCAGATCGCGTAGTCGCTGGCCCACAGCATCTTGTCCTCGCCGACCCAGAACAGCAGCTCGCCCATTACCTTGGAAAAGAAGCGCGGGCGGGCGTGCATCAGTCCCCCGATCACCACCGCCAGGCCGGCGTAGACATTCGGCTCTTGCGTGGCCATAAAGCAGAAGTCCTCGATCCGCGGCAACCCGACGTGCTCGACGATGAAGTTGAGCTCCGGGAAGTTGGTTGCCACCATGTCCACGTCGCTGACGTCGAACGCGTCCTTGTCCAGGGGCCAGATCGTCGGGCCCTTGTGGACGTGGATGTTCTTGATCCCCAGCTCCTGGCACTTCTCGAGGAAGGACTGTGCCTCGGGGCTTTTGCGCCGCGTTGCGCTCGAGCGTGTTGAAGCCCTCGCGATACCACTGCTTGAGGTAGGTGGACTGGAAGATCCCGACGTCCACGCACCCCTCCTCGAACACGTCCTTGACGAAGTCCTCCTCGGAGTACTTCTGAAACTTCTCGAGCGGCCAGTGCGTCTCCGCGGGACCGAGCGCCATGTAGGCGTGGAAGCACTCGATCCAGCCCTTGGCGTACTGCTCCTGGCCCTCTAACCAGTTGGCCGGGCTGGCGTCCCAGAAGTGGACGTGGCCGTCGACGACGAAGTACTTCTCTCCGTCCGTCTCGTACATATCGACCTCCCTCAGTCGACGGATGTGATTATCAAGCCAATGTACTCCCCGTTGCCGTGGTGGTCGACGGCCGAAAAACGGAGCATCGTCGGTCTTAGCTGAGCATCGCGGTTGGGTTCGCTGAGGCTGGCGAAGCGCGTCGGAACCCCGCCCAAGCGGCGCAGTAGTGTGCAGCCACTACGGAGGGATCGGATTATGTGATGCCGGCGGTGCCGAGGGCCGTCGAACCGAGCCGGTGGGCGGTTCTGGCGCTGCTCAGCGTGGCGCAGCTGATGGTGGTCCTCGATGCCACGATCGTGAACATCGCGCTGCCGTCAGCTCAGAAGGCCCTTCATTTCTCGTCCAGCGATCGCGAGTGGATCGTCACCGCGTATGCGCTGGCGTTCGGGAGCTTGCTGCTGCTGGGGGGGAAGCTGGGTGACATCTTCGGACGTAAGTTGACATTGATCGTGGGTCTTGTGGGCTTCGCCGGTGTCTCAGCGCTCGGCGGCCTGGCCACGTCGTTTTTCACCCTCGTGACCGCCCGGGCATTTCAGGGGGCCTTCGGCGCACTGCTGGCGCCGTCTGCCCTTGGACTCACAGCGATGATCGCGCTGCGCCTGCTGGTAAATCACCGCGACCCCGATCCGGGTGGCTTTGATATTCCCGGGCTCCTTGCCGGCTCGGCGGGCGTGTTCGCGCTCGTTTTCGGCTTCTCCAACGCCGAAACCCAATCCTGGACGGCCAGCGCCACGATCATCGCGCTCGTTGCGTCCGTGCTCCTGCTTGTCAGCTTCCGCGTGATCGAGGGCCGTGCCAAGCACCCGCTGCTCCCATTGCACGTCGTTCGCGACCGCGCCCGCGGCGGCGCCTACGTCTCGATCCTCGTCGCCGCTGCCGGCATCTTCGGAGTGTTCTTCTTTCTGACCTTCTACCTGCAGCAGAACCTTCGATTCTCGCCGCTGACCACCGGCTTGGCGTTCCTGCCGATGACCGCGGCAATCGTGGTCACCTCGACCACGGCCCAGACAAAGATCCTGCCCCGTACCGGCGCCAAGCCGCTGGTGATGATCGGCATGGCTCTCGGCGCGATCGCGATGCTCCTCTTCACTCGCCTGAGCCCAACCAGCGCCTACGCCACCCGCGTGCTCCCGGGCCTGCTCATCATAGGCGTGGGACTGGGCTGCATCTTCGCGCCTGCGATTGGGACCGCGACGCTCGGCGTCGAGACCAACGAGACCGGGGTCGCCTCCGCACTGGTCAACACTTGTCAGCAGATCGGCGGCTCGATCGGCCTTGCACTGCTAAGCACCGTCTCGGCCAGCGCCGCCGCCAACTACGCCCACCACCACGTTCAGCTCGGTGGCGGCGTCGCTGCCGCCTCTGCTGTCCACGGCTACACCACCGCGTTCTGGTGGTCGGTCGGGATCTTTGGGGTCGGCTTCGTGCTCGCGCTGGTGATTCTGCCTCCCAGGTCAAGGCCGCGCGTCTGCACCCTCAAGGCGACGCTCGAACGCGGGATCGCGTACGCCCATCACCACCGTCCAGCACATGCCGCACCCCTCACCAAGGTCGGGTAGCGCGGTGAGCGCTCAGCGCGAGGGGCTGTCCCGCGCCCGGCGGTTATAGCCCGCGGTTGCGCGCGTCCTCGCTGAGAGCCTTGCCCATGGCTCCCGGTTGGATCTGAGCCTCGATCTCGGCGAGCCGCTCGTCTTGTCGCCTGGCCTCCCGATGCACCGCGTCCTGGAGACCTTGCACCAGCTGCTCCAGA
>VAWT01000072.1 GCA_005883415.1 Actinomycetota bacterium
CAGGACGCGCGAGACGACAGCGCCCTGGCGCGCGCGGACTGAAGCGTCGTAGTCAAACCCGGTCGCGACCATCGCAAGCCCAAGCTCCGAAGCTCGCTCGTCGACAACTAACTCCTCGCCGTTTAGCGTCGGTGGACCTGACCGGGTCGCAGAGAAGCATTCGTCGTGGACGGGATCGAGAACGACTCCGGCGACGCGACCGGACTCGTCCTCGCACGCCACGCTCACTGCGAACACGGGGATCCCGAACAGGTAGTTGATCGTCCCGTCGAGCGGGTCTATCAGCCAGCGCAGCTCTCCCCCACCGCTTGCACCCCCCTCCTCTCCCAAGATCGCATCGCCGGGCCGGCGCGAGGCAAGCAGCTCTCGGATCACGGTCTCCGCCGCGATGTCAGCTTCCGACACGAGATCGGTGGGGGTGCTCTTCGTGCGCACGCCGGAGCGACCCCCGAACCGACTCATCAGTTCGGGCGCGGCCGCGCCAGCGGCCTCGTGCGCCACTGCCAGAAGCTCCGCGTCCCTCGCCGTCGCGGCTGCAGCATCGCCCATGGCCGCGGTTCTAGCATGCCGGCGACATGCGCCCGGCCGAGACGATCGCCTCGCTCGCGAGCTTCGAAGGGCGCGGAGCGGGCACCGACGCCGAGCGCCGAGCGGCCCGCTGGCTGGCGACACAGCTGTCGAGCTCGCAACGCGACGTGCGGTTGGAGCCTTTCTGGTGCCGTCCGAATTGGGCGCTGGCGCACGCGTGGCATAGCGTGCTCGGCCTGGCCGGCAGTCTGGTTGCCGTCAGCGAGCCACGCGTCGGCGGCGCGCTGGTGCTCGTCGCGCTCCTCTCCCTCCTCGCCGACGGAGCCACGGGAATCTCGCTCGGGCGGCGACTCACGCCCGAACGCGCAAGTCAGAACGTCGTCCTGGAAGGAGCTAGCGGGCAACGGGTGCATCTGATAATCACCGCCAACTACGACGTGGGGCGCACGGGGCTGGTGTACCGCGATCGCCTGCGCTCAGCTGCTACATGGCTCGCCGGCATCACGGGCCGCGTGGGGCCCGGCTGGCTCGGTTGGCTCGCAGTCGCGCTCGTGTGGCTTCTCGTCGTCGCCGTGCTGCGGGTCGATGGGGACAAGGGCACGACGATCGGGGTCGCGCAACTGCCGCCCACGGTCGGGCTCGTGCTCGCGCTGGCTCTGCTCCTCGAGCAGGGAACCGCCCGCTTCGGGCCGGGGGCCAACGACAACGCCAGCGGCGTCGCAGCCGCGGTCGCGCTCGCTGGCGCACTTAACGTCTCCCCTTCGCGCCGGCTCGAGGTGGAACTCGTTCTGCAGGGTGCCGGCGACGGCGGGGCGATCGGATTGCGCCACTTCCTGCGTGCCCGGCGCGAAACGCACCGGGCGCCCAACACGATTGTCATCGGGATCGCCGCCTCTGGCCAGGGCAGCCCCTGTTGGTTTCATAGCGACGGGACGCTCTTGCCCCTCGGCTACTTCAAGCAACTCCGGAGACTCGCGGACGGCGTTGCCAGCGACAATCCGCACCTCAAAGCACGGCCGCAGCGAGGCCGCGGAACGAGCCCCGCGCTCCCCGCCCGCTCGAGGCGACTTCCGGCGATCGCGGTCGGCGCCCTAGATCAACAAGGGCTGGCCACTCGTTCGCATCAAGCCGCCGACACGCCCGAGCAGGTCGACGCCGGCAGCGTCGATCGCGTGGTGGAGTTCGGGCTGCTGCTCGTCGACGCCATCGACGCATACCTCATCAACCGTCCGGTCCTGGCTCCGGAACGAGAGCCGGGGGAGTCCAGCACACCGGATGAGGCGCCGGAAGGAGATAGAGCTACACCGGCGTGACCGGATTGTTCTTGTCCGGCCATTCCCGCCGCTTCCCCTCGAGCCGGGCAAAGCGCCGTACCAGCTCGGCTCTCAGATCGGACGGCTGGATCACGGCGTCGACCACTAGCTCCGAGGCGAGGTGCAGGATGTCGATGTCCCGCGAATACTCGCGGCGCAGCTCCTCGGTGCGGACCGCGCGCTCGTCCTCGTCGGAGATGGCCTGAAGCTGGTTGTAGTACACGGCGTTGATGGCGGCCTCCGGTCCCATCACCGCGATTGACGCCGTCGGCAAAGCCAGGCAACAGTCCGGGTCGAACGCCGGCCCGGCCATCGCGTACAGCCCGGCCCCGTAGGCCTTGCGCACGATCACGGAGATCTTGGGGACCGTCGCCTCCGAGACGGCGCTGATCATCTTCGCACCGTGGCGGATGATCCCCTGGCGTTCGACCTGGGTACCGATCATGAAGCCAGGGACGTCCGCTAGGAACAGCAACGGGATGTTGAACGCGTTGCAGGTCCAGATGAACCGCGCGCATTTGTCAGAAGAGTCGACGAACAGGACGCCGCCCTTGACCTTCGGCTGGTTGGCCACGATGCCGATCGCGCGGCCGTCGAGCCGCGCGTAGCCGACGATCACCTCGCGTGCCCACCGAGGGTGGATCTCCAGGAAGGATCCGGCGTCCAAGAGCGCGTCGAGCAGCTCGCGCATGTCGAAGGGCTTGTTCTCGTCCTCGGGTATCAACTCGGCGATGTGCCGGTCGGACTCGGGCTCCGCCGGAGGGGCACCGGGCGGCTCATGCGCGAACGAAGCAGGGAAGTAGCCCAGATACCGCCTGGCCACGTCGATTCCCTCCTCGTCTGAGGAGACCAGCACATGCCCCACGCCGCTATTCGCGGTGTGCATCCGGGCGCCGCCCATCTCCTCGAGCGTCACCTTCTCGCCGATGACCATCTCGGCCATGCGCGGCGAGCCCAGGTACATCGAGGCGTTGCCGTCACGCATGATCACCACATCGCAGAACGCCGGTATGTAGGCGCCGCCGGCGGCGCTCGGACCGAACAGCACGCACACCTGGGGCACCACCCCGGAAAGCCTGACCTCGTTGAAGAAGATCCGGCCCGCGTGCCGCCGGCCGGGAAACATCTGCACCTGTTCGTTGATCCGGGCCCCGGCCGAGTCCACGAGGTACACGATCGGGCAGCGCAATACCAGCGCCCGCTCCTGGATCCGGAGGATCTTCTCGACCGTTTTGGGCGCCCAGGAGCCGGCCTTCACCGTCGGGTCGTTCGCCATCACGGCAACCGTCCGTCCGCCCAAGGTCCCCAATCCGGTGACGACGCCCTCTGCCCCCTGCCCTTCCAGCTCCCAGCTGGCCAGCAGTCCCTCCTCGGCGAATGAGTCGGGATCCAGCAGTCTTCCCACCCGCTCGCGGACGGGAAGCTTGCCCTGCTCGGAGGCCTTTTGATGATGGCGCTCGGGACCGCCGGCGGCCGCGCGCTCGGTCGCGTCGCCCAACGCTTCGGTGTGGTCGACGTCGGTCACAGGGCGACGGACCCTAGTGATCTGCCCAATCGACCGGCCCCGCCGTCAGCACATGGCTTCCGAGCGAGCGACCCAGCACCGCCTGCGCCGCCCGGGAAGCTTCGACGAGCGCCGCCAGGTCGATTCCCGTGTCTATCCCCATCTCGTGGAGCATCGAGACGAGATCCTCGGTGGCGATGTTGCCGGTCGCGCCAGGTGGCACCGGACAGCCGCCGAGCTCTCCGAACGAGGACTCAAAGCTCCGCACCCCTGCCTCGAGCGCGGCGAGCACGTTCGCCAACCCCTGGCCCCGGGTGTTGTGGAAGTGGGCGGTCAGCTCCAGTCCAGGCAGAGCGTCAAATGCTGAGGCAAAGAACTCCCGTACTTGAACTGGGTTGGCCATCCCGGTGGTGTCGCCGAAGCCGATTTCCTCAGCGCCCGCGTCGGCTAGGCGGCACGCGATAGCGAGAACCCGCTCCACGGGAACATGCCCCTCGTAGGGGCAGCCGAACGACACAGAGATAACGCCCTCGCAGCGCAGCCCCTCCGACCGCGCGCTTGAAAACGTACGTTCGAGGCCACACAGCGACTCCTCGATCGGGCGTCCGACGTTCTTGCGGTTGTGGGTCTCCGACGCGGACAGGAAGCCATTGATCTCCTGAAAGCCCCCGCGATATCGCAGCGCCCTCTCCAGCCCCCGCTCGTTCGGAATCAGCACGCTCGCCGACACGTCTTGAGGCAACCTGACCGCGTCCAGCACCTGCTCTGCATCTGCGAGCTGGGGAATAACGTCCGGCCGGACGAAGCTCGTGACCTCGATCCGCCGCAAACCGGTCCCCCCCAGCATCTCGATCAGCCTGATCTTCTCCGCGGTGGGGATCACCTCGGGCTCGTTCTGGAAACCGTCGCGGGGGCCGACCTCGCGAATTTGGACGCGGCTCGGAAGTTCCTGCATGCATCTACTTATAGATCAACCGGTATCCGAGCAATTGCGTGACGGTCACAAACCTGTATCCCTCGTGGCGCAGAGTGTCGATCTCCTGCGGCAGCGCAGCGAGCGTCTCGGAGCGGTCGCCGCCGCCATCGTGCTGAATCACGATCGATCCTGGATGCACGTTTGAGACGACGGTCCCGTAGATCGCGCCGGTGCCGGGACGCGACCAGTCGCGCGGGTCGACATTCCATTGAATGGTGGTGAATCCCATGCGCCGGGCCTCCGATATCAGCGCTGGGCTGACGGCCCCGCTTGGAGCCCTGAACAGGCACGGGCTGAAACCGTGGGTGGCGCTACGGATCGCGGCCGCTGTCATCCCGATCTGGCTCGCTGCAGCTGGCCCGTCGCCGGACACGTCGATGTGACTCCAGGTGTGGTCGCCGATCATGTCGCCGTCGTGGAGCATCCGGCGCTCGATCGCGCCGCCCTGCCCATAGGTCGCGATCTGCTCGCCGATCTCAAAGAACGTCGCCACGACGTGTTTGTGCTCGAGTACCCCCAGGAACTGCGAGGTGTCATACCACGGACCATCGTCGAACGTGAGCGCGACCATGCGTCCGCGGGAGGGGCCTTGCGAGATGAATGCGGGTCCGCTCGCCTTGCACCCCACGAGCCGCGGCACATGCAGCGTCAACGCCCGCACTTGGGACGGAAACACGCTTATGCACGGCAACGGAGGACCGCACGCCGGGGCGGCCGCCGTGGTCTCGGTCTGCCAGCCAAACTCCCGATAGCGCAGCCCAATCGCTCCTGGCAGGAACTCGGCTCGCAAGGTGGTCGCGGTTGGACGGGTAATGGTCGCCGCGATCCTCCGATGGTTTGACCCGTACGCCACGACCAGAGCCGAGTGGCGTCCAGCCGGCGTCAGGCAGACCTGCTCCCTGACACCGCCCGTCGCTATGCGCTCGATGACCAGGCAGAGCGTCTCGCTCTGGCCGGCGAGGCCGGTCGCGGTGAACGGCGCGTTCAGCTGGGTCCGCCAGACGAGGTCCTGCCCGGACTGGCGAAGCGATGCCCACAGCACCGTCGGCGCACTCGCGGCCTCTGCGCTGGCGCTCGCTTGGGCGAAGACGAGCCCCACGATGAGCGCCGGAATCAGCCAGACCCTACGAAACCCGTTCACACGCCTGCGCATATCCCGGCGAACGCGGACCCGACTGTCCGGCACCGTCTACTTCTTGTATTTCAACGGGTATCCGAGCAACTGCGAGACCGTCACGAACCTGTATCCCTGACTGCGGAGGTAGTCGATTTCGCGCGGAAGCGACGCGACGGTCTGACGGCGGTCGCCGTCGTACACCGGGCTCGGTGCCGTCGTGGTGGAGAATGATCGACCGGGGCTGAGTCAATGACACGACCTTGTTGTAGATCGCGTCGACGCCTGGCTTCGACCAATCCCTCGTATCGACGTCCCACAGGACAGTGTTCAATCCCACTTCCCGCGTGTCATCGATCTCATCCTGGGTGAACTCTCCGTACGGGAACCTGAACACAGAGGGCGAAAACCCGTCGCCTTTTGGATCGCCGCTGACGTCCTTTTAA
>VAWT01000416.1 GCA_005883415.1 Actinomycetota bacterium
CGAACGGGCCGGCAGGGATTGCAACGGGCAACGGGCCCTGTGCGTGCCTGAGCCTGTGGGCCCCTTAGGCGCGGTTGGTAGATTGGGGCCAGGAAGAGCTGAGGCCGGGAATGGCTCCAGATGCAATCTGAGCAGAACCCCGTTGCGGAGGGCCGCGGGCTGATCACGGTCGTATTGGTGGATGACGAGCCGCTGATCCGCAGCGCCCTCGCCCAGGCGCTCTCAGTTGGCGAACTCGAACTTGTCGGAGAGGCCGCCGATGCGCAGGCCGCGATCAGGATGGTTCTCGACCTGCGTCCTGACGTCGTGCTGATGGACCTCAGGCTGCCTGACATGTCGGGTGTGGAGGCGATCGGCCAACTTGGTCTACTCGCCCCCGCCTCCCGTGTGCTGGTGCTCACTCGCAGCGAGCAGAACCGCGTGGTCGAGGCGATCGTCGCGGGCGCCAGCGGCTACATCCTCAAGAGTGCGCCACCCGAGGCGATCGCTGCGGCCGTCCGGGCAACTGCGGCCGGAGAGTCGGTCATCTCCTCCCAGGTCGCGGGAAAACTGCTGCAGCGGATTCGCGAGCGGGACATCCCCGTCACCACCACAAGCCATGACGCCGCTCGCGCGATCCGTGCTGCCCTGACCGTGCGCGAACTGGAGATCTTCACCAGCCTCGCCAGCGGCAAGAGCAACCATGAGATTGCGCACGAGCTATCGCTCAGCACCAACACCGTGCACAACCACATCGCCAGCATCCTCGCCAAGCTTCACCTCGACAACCGCATCCAGGCAGCCGTCCAAGCCGTCCGCAGCGGCATCGCCTAACTGCCGGTTCGAGAGTCCGGCAGCGGCAAGTCCTAGACCGGGACCCTTGACTAGTCGGCGTCGCGCGGATCCATCGGGCGGGTGTCAACCGGCCGGAGGGCGCCCTCGAGCGAGTAGACGGTCAGCTCGCTCGGGCGTGCGAGTAAGCCGTCGAGCGATAGCTGAAAGTCGGCGAATGCGTCGGAGCGATAGTGGGCATCGAGCGCCTCCTGGCTCTCCCACTCGCTGAGAAGCAGGAACCGGCTGGGATCCGCCAGTGCGGCGGTAAACGCATAGCGCCTGCAGCCCGGTTCGCCCGTGGCCCAGCGCTCGAAGCGTTCGAGCAGTGTCGTTAGCTCCTCCCGTCGTCCGCTTATCCCGAACATTTCGCCAACGGCGATCACGGCCATGGTTTTGAGCGCCGGTGAGAATTGTCTTGGTCAGGCCCCGGCTAGCTTCTCGAGCTCCTGGAGCGCCTCAGGCGTGATCTGGCCGAGGCGATCGCTTGCCTCGCGCTGCCCGAGCCACCCGCGCCAGTGAACGCTGGCGGTTCGGGATCCTCACGGAGATGGGCCGCAGGTAGAGTCCGGCGCGATGACCTCAACCCGCACGGCGGAGGACGGGGGCCCGCGCTTCGAGGACCTACGAGCGCTGTTCGTCAACTGCACGCTGAAGCGTTCTCCGGAGCCCAGCAACACCGAAGGTCTGATCGAGCTGAGCAGCGGGATCATGCGTGCCCGGGGCGTCGAAGTAGACGTGCTGCGCGCCGTGGACCACGACATCGCCACGGGCGTGTGGCCGGACATGACCGGGCGCGGCTGGGCTGTGGACGAGTGGCCGGCCATCTACGAGCGGGTGCTGGCGGCGGACGTCTTGGTGCTGTGCGGTCCGATCTGGCTGGGCGACAACAGCTCGGTGATGAAGCGTGTCATCGAACGGCTGTATGCGAACTCGTCGCTGCTCAACGAGCGAGGCCAGTACGCCTACTACGGCCGGGCAGCCGGGTGTCTGATCACGGGCAATGAAGATGGCGTCAAGCACTGCGCGATGGATGTGCTCTACAGCCTCCAGCACCTGGGCTACACGATCCCTCCGCAGGCCGACGCGGGGTGGATCGGGCCGATCGGGCCCGGCCCCTCCTACCTCGACCCAGACTCGGGCGGCCCGGAGAACGACTTCACCAACCGCAACACGACGTTTATGACGTTCAATCTCATGCACGTGGCGGCGATGCTCAAGCGCAGTGGCGGCGTGCCCGCGTTCGGCAATCAGCGCAGCGAGTGGGAGACGGGGAGCCGACCAGACGCCGCCAACCCGGAGCACCGATGAGCCAGACCGCGCCACCTGAGATCGAGTGGCGCGGTGGGTGGCCTGCGCCGCGAGTGGAGGACCACTTACGAGGCGTGGGTCGAATCCACAGCCACCGGGCGCACATCCTCAGCCTGGTCAGCCCCGCGCCACGGCGGCTGTTCGGCCCGGTGGCCACGATTGCCTATCTCCCCCACCGCGACGATCTTCCGCAGACGGACCTCGGATTCGGCGCCCTGTTCCACGAGGCCGTCGGCGATTCGCCGGCCGGCACGGTGCTGGTGCTCTCCAGCGGCGGTTACCCCGACGCCTCCCACGGCGGGGGGACGAAGCTATCGCGGATCCAGAACACCGGAGCCGCGGGGGTGCTGGCCGATGGACGGCTGCGCGACTTCGACCAGCTCGCGGGCTACGCGTTTGCGACCTGGTGCCGAGGCGAGGCGACGCGATGGGGCGGCGCCACGGTTATGCCTTTTGCCGCCAATGTCCCCGTGGAGATCGGCGGCGTGTGCGTGATCCCCGGCGACTACGTGTACGCCGACTCCAGCGGCGCGGTTGTGATCCCGCGGGCCAGTCTGCAACGGGTGATCGACGAAGCGCTGAGCGTGGAGGCCGAGGACGCGCGGTCACTCGAGGAGATCGCCACGGAGACAGCGCCTCGCCCTCGAACGCAGGGCTAGGCGAGGGCCGCCGTCATCGACGCGAAGACGCGTCCCGAGACAGAAGCGGGTCAACTCCAGATTGCCGGAGGCGTAGCCTGCAGGAATGTGGTTGGTGTCAGTCCCAACCGCGGTGTCGCTCTGTGGCGCTCTCGTCGGGGCAGCTCTCGTGCTGGCGCTGACGGACTTGTCGCGGCCGTTGGCGGTGCTCATCGGCGGCGCTGCCGGATGGTTCCTCTCCTCACTCATTCTTGGTGCGGCTGCTGAGCGCCTTGACCGGCGTCTCCATCTGATGGGAGGAGGCTCCGGGGGCCGCCGTCGCCGATCATGACTTGGGTGGATGCATTCAGCCTTAGCGGACTGGTTTCCAAGGTCCCGCTGCCGCTCAGGGCGGGCTCAGCCTGATCCAATCAGCCCCAGCGCCTCTTCAACGCAACGCAGCACGTACCCGCAGCGCAGCAGCTCGTCGATCGTCTCGCGGCTCAGCTCACTCCAGCTGACCGACCTGCTGGTGAGCGTACGCTGGAACTCGCCCGTGGCGGTCACCACATACGCCGTCCAGACGTCCTCCGGCAGCGTCATCACGCCCTCGAATTCGCTTGCCGCGATTCTGCGCACTGTCTCGGTCAGTCCGCTCACCGCCGCAGGGTCGTCCACAGCCGCCTCTGCGTCCAGCCCTCCGGGCAGACCGAACCACCTCCGATCACGCGATGGCTGCTCCGCCGGCCCGACGAGCACAGCGCGAGTCGCATGTCCAGTTCGCATCACCGTAAGCCAGGCCTCGTCTCGATCCGGGTTCTCTGAGGCGCCGCTGGTCTGCGCGATGCCAGCGCTAACAGCATTCGCCAGCGGAGAGAGCTCAGACTCCCGCTGAGCGAGGTTGCGCGCAGGCTGCCAGACCTCCTTGACCCATTTGCGGCCATCGCGCGAGAGCAGATGATGCAGCTCACGACTCGTCCTACGCCACGTCTGCCTCTGCGCCGC
>VAWT01000073.1 GCA_005883415.1 Actinomycetota bacterium
GATCAGCGCGAGCGCGACCAACGCCTCGGCCCAGAAGAACGCGGCGTAGTCCAACAGAACACCGACCGGCGGGATCCCCGGCAGGCTGTTGCGCACCGTGGGGAAAGCGAACAGCAGGACGGCCAGGAAGCCCGTAAACCCCGCCTCGAAGCGCCGCCGCCGCGCCACCAGGCTCACCGCGACGGCGAGAGCGCCGAGCGCCAACCCCCACATCACGACCATGATGAACACCGCGAACAGCACCGCGGCCCAGGACGGATCCACGTGGAGCACGGCGTCCACCAGAGCGCCCTAGCGCACGGCGGACTTGGTTGAGACACGGTAGCCGGCGAGACTGTTGGAGATACCCAGCCGCAACGGAACAGTCTTTCCGGAGCGCACGCCGCCGGCCGTTCTCGCCAGCGCACTGATCTCCACCTTGAGGTGATGGAAGGGATAGGTCGAGGTATCTCCGTCCAGCGGGACCGTCGTCTCGAACGGGTCCATGAAGTCACCGGCGCGGTAGCTGTGCGCGAGCGAGCCGCTGACCGTGCTCGTGTACAGGACGACGTCCTTCGTGAGAAGATCGAGCGGAGGCTGGCCGAAGCTCCCGCCAGGGGTAGGGTCGATGCGCACCGTGACGCTGGCGGTTGCCGTGTTCACCGTGATCAGCCGCGCATCCAGCACAATCCCGTTGAAGGAAGGCGCGGCCGTGGCCGACGCGGCGTGGATCGCGGTGGCCGCAAGCACCGCCACAACGGCGATGACCACGGCCCAGACTGCGATGCGGGCGGGAGCGTTCACAACACGGGGACGAGCGGCTAGCACAGCGTGGCATTGTCATGGATCCGAGCGACGGGGCCGGAGCGACCGTCTCTCAACCTCGGGTCGGCCACAGGGCACTCCTGACAGCCATGACCGGCGGGCGGCGGTGCGCAGTGGGCGATGCTGGGCTCGAACCAGCGACCTCCGCCTTGTCGAGACGGCGCTCTCCCAGCTGAGCTAATCGCCCTGGGGCGTGAAATGTAGCGCGCTAGTGGGCCCTGGCTGAGGGCGTGTCGCCGGGGCGCGGCTAGCATGCTCGGCCGATGGCAGACGTCGCAGCCCAACTTGTGTTTGAGCTTCCAGACGGGACGACGCTCGCGCTGTCCGAAGGTGCGACCGGCACCGATGCCGCAGCGGCGATCGGGCCTGGGCTGGCGCGGGCCGCGCTGGCCGTCAAGGTCGGCGACGAAGTCCGCGACCTGGCGCGTCCGCTTCCGAGCGACAACGGCCGCGTGCGCAAGCTCGAAGTGATCACCGAGCGCAGCGGAGCGCGCGCGTTGGAATTGATCCGCCACGACACGGCGCACGTGCTAGCGACCGCTGTGATGGAGCTCTACCCCGGCGTGAAGATCTCGATCGGGCCTCCGATCGAGGACGGCTTCTATTACGACTTCGACTTTCCCGACGGGGTCACGCTGTCGGATTCGGACTTCGAGCGGATCGAGGCCAAGATGCGAGAGCACGTCGACGCCGACGAGCCGTTCGTGCGCGAGGACGTGTCGGTGGGCGACGCGCTGGCGCGCTTTGCCCGCGAGGGGCAGGACTACAAGGTCGAGCTGATAGAGGATCTGATCCGAGACGACGGGGTGGAGACCGTCTCGCTCTACACAAACGGACCGTTCACCGATCTCTGCCGGGGGCCGCACTCCCCGTCGACCAAGCGCATCAAGGCCTTCAAGCTGCAGTCGGTGGCGGGCGCCTATTGGCGCGGGGACGCCAGCAAGCCGATGCTCACGCGCGTGTATGGGACGGCGTTCTTCTCCGCGAAGGACCTGGAGGAGTACCTGCATAGGCTCGAACAGGCTCGGGCCAGAGACCACCGCAAGCTGGGACGGGAGCTCGGCCTGTTCATGTTCAGCGAAATTTCGCAAGGAGCGCCGTTCTGGCTGCCGGCCGGGGTCGTCGTCTGGAACGCGCTCACAGACCTGTGGCGAGAGCAGAACCGGGCCAGGGGCTACACCGAGGTTCGCACGCCGATCCTCTACGACGTCGAGCTGTGGAAGCAGTCCGGGCACTGGGACAAGTACCGCAACAACATGTACTTCACGGACGTCGAGGGCCGGCAGATGGGGCTGAAGCCGATGAACTGTCCGGCCCACGTCCAGATCTTCAAGGCCGACCGGCGCTCCTATCGGGAGCTCCCGATCCGTCTCGCGGAGCAGGGCTTGGTGCACCGGCACGAGCCGAGCGGGGTGCTGCACGGCCTGCTACGGGTCAGACAGTTCTCCCAGGACGATGCGCATATCTTCTGCACCGAGGCCCAGATCGAGGACGAGGTGCTGCGGTGCCTCGATCTTGCCTACTACCTGTACGAGCTGTTGGGCTTCGATCCCCGTGTCGAGCTCTCGACCCGGCCCGACAACCGCCTCGGAACGGACGAGACCTGGGACCACGCCGAGGGAGCGCTGGCGGGGGCGCTCCGCCGTCGCGGGCTGGAGTACGACATCGCCGAGGGGGAAGGCACGTTCTACGGGCCGAAGATCGACCTGCACATGACCGACTCCATCGGCCGCTCCTGGCAGCTCGGCACCGTGCAGCTCGACTACATGATGCCCGCGCGGTTCGAGTTGGCTTACACCGGCGAGGACAACGCGGAGCACCGGCCGGTCATGATCCACCGCGCCCTGTTCGGGTCGTTCGAGCGCCTGATCGGGATCCTGACCGAGCACTACGGAGGAGATTTTCCGCTCTGGCTGGCACCGGTGCAGGCGATCGTGCTGCCGATCGCCGACCGCCACCTGGAGTACGGCGCGGGCGTCCACGATCGCTTGCGCGAGCAGGGGGTGCGGGTGGAGCTCGACGAGCGCTCCGAGTCCGTCTCCAAAAAGGTCCGCGACGCCGAGCTGCGCCGCATCCCGTACATGCTGGTGGTCGGCGATCGCGAGGCGGAGGGGAACGTGGTCGCGGTGCGCGAGCATCGGGTGGGCGACACCGGGACCCTCACAGTGGCGGAGTTCGCGGCCCGGATCGAGGAGCTCGTCTCCACGCGCGCGCCCCGCTTCTAACTCTCCCGCAGGCCCCCTCCCCGCCGCTATACTCGGTCGCGTTGATCACATTCCGGATTCACACACGGCCCGGCACCGTTTGACGTCCCGCCCGCACCGCAGCTAGTGCCGGTCCCCAGGAAGCTCGACCGGCGACCGCCTGAGCGGGACCCGACCAGGATCAACGACCGGATTCGCGTGCCCGAGGTTCGCCTGATCGGCGAAGACGGCAAGCAGATCGGGATCGTCGCGACCGAAGAAGCGCTCCGCTACGCACAGGAGCGCGATCTCGACCTGGTCGAGGTCGCGCCCGAGGCGCGTCCCCCCGTGACCCGTGTGCTCGACTACTCCAAGTACAAGTATGAGCAGGCCCAGAAGCAGAAGGCCGCGCGCAAGCACCAGCAGCAGATCACGATCCGGGAGATCAAGTTCCGTCCGAAGATCGCCCAGAACGACTACGACACCAAGAAGGGGCACGTGACCCGCTTTTTGCGCGGCAAGGACAAGGTCAAGATCACGATCATGTTCCGCGGACGCGAGGTCACGCATCCCGAGCGCGGCACGGCATTGCTCGACCGGTTGGCTGAGGAGCTATCGGACATCGCGGTGGTGGAGCAAACGCCGATCCAGGACGGACGCAACATGACGATGCTGCTGGCGCCGTCGAAAGCGGTGCTCGCGGGGGACAAGGACGAGGCCTCCGAGGATGGCGCAGGCGCCAACGGACGCGCGGATGGCGAGCGCAGCTCAGACGGCGACCCTCACGCGGAGGGCGAGCGCCAGCCGGCGCGGAGCGGCGTCGGCGCCGGCACGGGTCCCTCGGCTACCGACCAAGCGGCGTAGCTCCCTAAGCGGCCCAGCTACCCAGACCGCTTCGGGCGGTCCCCGTTGCTCTGCTTTACTAAGCCAGCCCGATGCCCAAGATGAAGACGCACTCCGGCACGAAGAAGCGCTTCAAGGTGACCGCCACCGGCAAGGTGCGCGGCAGAAGTGCGTTCTCTTCTCACATCCTCGAGAAGAAGTCGCCCAAGCGAAAGCGGCGCCATCGTGCCCCGGCGGTCATCTCCAGGCATGACGCCGGGCGGGTCAAGGAGTTACTGGGGGCCAAGAAATGACCCGCGTCAAGCGCTCGATCCACGCCCGCAAGAAGCGCCGCGCCACGCTCAAGCTCGCGAAGGGCTACCGGGGCGATGCCAGCCGCCATTACCGCAAGGCCAAGGAGGCGGTCCTCAAGGCGGATCAGTACAGCTATCGGGACCGGCGCAACCGCAAGCGCGACTTCCGCCGGCTGTGGATCACGCGCATCAACGCCGCCGCGCGCCAGAACGGGATGTCGTACTCGCAGTTCATCCACGGTCTCCAGCTCGCCGGGGTCGAGCTGGACCGCAAGATCCTGGCGGACATCGCCGTCCGCGACGCCGACACCTTCCGACGGTTTGCCGACCGCGCCCGCGAGGCGCTGGCGGCCGGCTGACAAAACGCCGACCATCCAGCACCAAAACGGGCGCCGCTCTTAAGCGGCGCCTTTTTTATTTGAACAAGTGACCATCACCAGCACCCACAACCGCAAGCTCAGAGAGATCCGCAAGCTGCGCATGCGTCGCCGCTGGCGGGAGCGCTCGCACCGGTTCGTGGCCGAGGGCGAGGACCTGCTCGCGGCTGCCGACGCGGCGGGGTGGACTCCGCTGGAGCGGTTCTGCGCGGCGGGCAGCGGCCTGGAAGGCGTCGAGGTGGACGAGAAGCTGTTGTCGCAGGCATCCGGGATTGGCTCGGGGACGCGCACGCTCGCTGTGTATGAGGAGCGATGGGCGCCGTCGCCCGTTGGACCGTTATGTGTCTATCTCCACGGGGTCCACGACCCCGGGAACGTCGGGGCTGTTTTGAGGAGCGCCGAGGCGTTTGGGGCTTCGTGTGTCGCCCTTGGGCCTGGGTCGGCTGATCCCTTTGGCCCCAAGGCCGTGAGGGCGTCGATGGGGGCGATCTTCACAGTCCCCGTCGCCAAGGAGGGGCCGCTCCCAGGGGTGAAGATCGCCCTTGTTCCAGACTGGGGACTCCCTCTATCTGAACTTTGGCCCTCCACTTCGGACAGTCCGAAGTCAGCGGACATCGTTCTGATGGTGGGGTCTGAGCGGGAGGGGCTGCCTGAGGAGGTCATTGAAGGGGCAGACCATGTGGCCCACATCCCCATCCACACCAACTCCCTCAACGCCGCCATGGCCACAACCATCGCCCTCTATGAAGTCAGCCATAGGATCAACAGCCGATGCTGAAGCGCATCGCCGACATCAAGCAAAAGGCCGAGCAGGCGATTGCCGGTGCCGCCAGCGCGCAGGCGCTCGAGGAGGTCAGGATCCGCTATCTGGGCCGCAAGGCCGAACTGCCGAACCTTCTTCGCAACGTGGCTCAGCTGCCGCCCGAGGAGCGCGCCCAGACCGGCAAGGCGGCCAATGAGGCGCGCCGGACGCTGGAGGGGCAGATCGAGCGCAGGGCGGGCGACCTCGAGGCAAGCGAGCTCGACAAGCGCCTGGCCGAAGACCGCATCGACGTCACGCTTCCCGCTGACCCGCTACCGAGCGTCGGGCATCTTCACCTGATCACCAAGACCCGGCGCGAGATCGAGGACGTGTTCGTCGGCCTGGGGTTCAACATCGCCGAGGGCCCCGAGGTCGAGACCGTCTACTACAACTTCGACGCTCTCAACCACGCGCCGACGCACCCCTCCCGGCTGATGACGGACACCTTCTATGTCAAGCCGACCACTGACATCTTCGACCCCAACGCGGTGCTGCTGCG
>VAWT01000074.1 GCA_005883415.1 Actinomycetota bacterium
TTGCCGACCCGCAGGGCGGCTACTGGCTGTTCACGGCTTCGGGCAACATCTACCGAAGCTCGGGCGCGGGCTGGTTTGGGTCGGGGGCCGCACGGCACGCCCAGACGCCGATCGTGGGAATGGCGTCGACCGCGGACGGCCGCGGCTACTGGATGGTGAGCTCGTCCGGCAGGGTCTACGCGTTCGGAGACGCGACGAAGGTCCGCGGAGCATCTCCGGTCCGCTCCGTCGCGGGCATCGTGGCGAGCCCCCGCGGCGGCTTCTGGCTGTACAGCACCAATGGGAACGTGTACCGGGGTGGCGGTGCCGGATGGTTCGGCTCGGTAGCCGGCCAACGGGTCAAAAAGCCGTCGATCGTGGGGATGGCCGCTACTTTCGACGGCCGCGGGTACTGGTTGGTGAGCGGCTCCGGCCGGGTGTATACGTTCGGCGACGCCGCCAGGCTGGCGATCCGGGGCAGCGCGATCCGCGGCATCGCGGCGCAGGGCTGAGCTCAGGCGGCGCTGTCCGCGGGCCGGCGTCGCGTGAGGCACCGCCAAGCGCGCGCGGCTCAGTCAGGCAGCCGTCGCGCCACGACGTCAGCGACATCGCCCCGGCCCAGTGCCGCCCGACCGTCCTGTGAGCGGCCAACCAGAGGCACGGCGCGAGAGCATGGCGAGATACTTGGACACAGGTCAATGAGCAGCCCCCCAACGCGCTACGCCAAGTCCGGCGAAGTCTCGATCGCATATCAAGTCGTCGGCGACGGACCAATCGACGTGGTTCTCGTGCCCGGTTTCGTTACCCAGGTCGAGCTGCTGTGGGAGTTGCCGCCGGTTGCTCGCTATTTCCAGCGGATCGCCTCGTTCTCACGCCTGCTCCTGTTCGACAAGCGGGGCACTGGGCTGTCGGACCCAGTCGCCGATGTCCCGACCCTCGAGCAACGCATGGACGACGTCCGGGCCGTCATGGACGCCACGGGGTCTGACCGGGCATCGCTGATCGGGATCTCCGAGGGCGGAGCGATGAGCGCGCTATTCGCGGCGGCCCACCCTGAACGCGTGACCTCGCTGGTGCTCTACGGGGCCATGGCCCGCACAACGCAAGCGCCCGATTACCCCTGGGCGTCTTCAGCAGAAGCACTTCGGGAGTCGGCTTCAGAGTTCATCGCCCCTTACTGGGGCCAGCGGGGGGAGGTGATGGCGGAGCTGTTCGCTCCGAGCACGATGGACAGCGATCCCCAGGCTTTCGAAGCTCTCGCTCGCTTCCAGCGTTCCGCGGCGAGCCCGGCCATGATCCAGCAGATCTTCGAGATGTTCATCGATGTCGATGTACGGGCGGTCCTTCCCACCATCCACGTGCCCACGCTCGTCCTCCACAGGCGCGGGGATCGGGTAGTCAACTGGCGCGCGGCCAAGGACATGGCCACGCGGATCCCGAGCGCGCGATACGTCGAGCTGGCAGGGATCGATCACCTGCCATGGGCGGGCGATGCGGATGCGGTTCTAGGCGAGGTCGAGGAGTTCCTAACGGGTGTCCGCTCGGTGCCCGAGCCTGACCGGGTGCTGGCAACTGTGATGTTCACGGACATCGTCGGGTCCACCGAGCGCGCGGGCGCGATTGGGGACGCCCGCTGGCGTGTCCTGCTCTCGGAGCATCAGGCCGCTGTCCGGCGAGAGCTGGCGCACTTCCGCGGACGCGAGGTCAAGACGCTTGGCGACGGTTCCCTAGCCACGTTCGACGGCCCGGCACGCGCGGTTCGATGCGGCCAGTCGATCGTGACGGCGGCGCGCTCATTGGGACTGGAGGTGCGGATCGGCTTGCACTCCGGTGAGGTGGAGCTCATCGGAGACGACGTGGGCGGGATCGCGGTGCACATCGCCGCCCGCGTCGGCTCCCTCGCGACGCCCGGCGAGGTGCTCGCGTCCAGCACGGTCAAGGATCTTGTTGCCGGATCGGGAATTCGCTTTGCGGATCGTGGAGCGAAGCATCTGAAGGGCATCCCCGACGAGTGGCGCCTGTTCGCAGTGGCCACGTGAGCCCGTGCGGCAGCGGCGGACCGGGGCCGGGCGGGCGCACGCCTCAGCGGGTCGTGGCGAACGCGACATGACCTTCGACGTGCGCGACCGCAGGTCCAGCGGCGACGTAGTGCACAGCGCAGGCGCGCGCCGTGCAGCGGATCGCGTCGGTCAGGGCGCCTCCCTCGGTGGTGACCAGCAGATCACCCGTGCGAACCCCGGCTGCTCTCAGCGCCGAGGCCCGGATGCGCAGGATGACGTCATCGCCTGGATGGGGGTTCCCCGGCGTGAGGCGGTCAGCGACGAGTGCGTCCTTGTTGCCGGCGGGGACGAATGCCTCGCTCTCGACGCCGGTGTCCGTGCCGTGGGGCAGCCCCGAATTCGCGACCAGCAGGCTCCGTCCCGTTGGGGTGATCGCGTACACCCGGCCGGAGATCTCGTCTGGGGCGATCAGGTCGCCGCCAAAGCGACCGAAGCTCGTCGGTGCGACGGCGATTCCACCCTCCACCCGTGGCGCGTTGCGCGTGAGCCGGGTGACGCGGCCGTTGCAGCCGATGGCCTCGATGGTTGTGTGAGTGCCCTTGTTCACGGTCACCAGAAGGCGACGGCCGAACCGCCCGGTCGTATCGAACGTGATCCCGTTCAGCAACCCGGGCGCGAAGATCGTTGCGAAGCGGCGCACGCGCCCGCCGGCGCCGATCGCGATCACGCCCGCCCGCCCCACGACCTGCAGGGCGTAGACAGCGCCCCGGCCAAAGCAGCCGCCGGGCGAGGAGGCGATGTACGGCTCGCCGCCGCCGGGGCTCCGGTAGCCGTTGGCGAATCCAGCGACCGCCCCGGCCAGGCTGAGCGATCGCAGGCGCCCATTCGCGGCGACCACGATCCTGGTCGATGGGACAACGTCGACCGGTTCGGGAATGTGCACGAACGTGCCCCACTGCGCTGGCGCGGCTGCCGAGCGGGCGGTGATCTGCGTCCCAGAAGCGGCACCGCAGGCGCCGATCAGCAGTGGCGGGACCAGCCCAACCCAGGCGGCTGCCAGGCGCCAGCGATTACGCATCGCTCGCCGGCTGGCGGCGCAGCAGGCGATCTCGCCGGGGCTCGCCGACCTGCGCGATGTCGATCGTGACGGCCATCTCTTCCGAGGAACCGTAGCTCACGTCGCTTAGAACACTTCCGGTTAGCAGCAGTACCGCCATTGCCGTCCTCAGCCAGTCCGCTCAGCAGATGGCGGCGCTCGACCACCCCCGTCGGCGGGTGCTGCAGCGGCTGGCGCGAAAGGGCCAAAAGCAACCTCTTCGCTCAAGCCCCCGACGACTCGTACGCCCAGTCGTGGAAGAGGCGCAGCGCCCCCACCATGCCCCCGACCCCGACGGCGCACCCAATCGCCCATGCGCCGATGCCCTCCGCCGTCGGGGACGCCAGCTCATAGAAGTGGCGCAGGAACGGGACGACAAGCGCCAATACGAACAGCAGGGCCATCACCGCGCACAGCCCAGCGACGGCGATGCGCCGGCGTCGGCCCCCGCACTCGCTCTCGATCTGCAGCACGACCGCCAAGCCGCACGTGACGACGATCCCTGTGGAGACCGTACGCGCGTGCCGCAGCCCGATGTCGAGGCCGTAGCGGGCGACCACGTATCCGGCGATGATGCCGACGGCGATGGGGACACCGGCTGCAATCGCGAATCGGACGACCGACGATAGGAAGCGCTGCGGCCGCCACGGTCCGGCGCTCGGGGCAAGGGCGAGCACGAACGCGGGAACACCGATCGTGACCGTCGCGGCAAGGGTGAACTGACGCGGCAGCAGGGGGAAAGTGGCGGTGGGGATGGCAATCGCGAGTCCCAGCACCGCCGTGAAGGCCGTCTTTGTGAGGAACAGCCTGGCGACCCGCTGCACATTGCGAAGGATCTGCCGACCCTCGGCGACCATCCGCGTCGATTACCGCTCGTTTGCCCTCGGGCGAGATCCGTCCGACCGCGGGTGCCGACAGGACCGCGGTCCGGAGCTCGGCCGGCTCTTCGGGAAGCGTCTCGCCGTCCAGCGCTGGCGCGGCCCCGGCTACGCCGGCGTCGCGCGCGATCGCCCCGACAGTCGCAGGCGCATCGCCCGACAGCACTTTTAGGTCCACCCCCTGAGAGGTGAAGAAGGCGACGGTCTCAGCGGCGTTCTGACGGAGCCGCTCGGCGAACACTGCAAGCCCCACCGGCTGCACATCTGCCGGGAATGGGGGCTCCCGGCGATTCGTCTCCAGTGGACTTCGGAAATGGCCGATCGCGAGCACCCGGCGGCCCGCCTTGGCCTCCTCGCGTGCCCGTGTGGTCAGCGCGTCATCCGAGCCGGCGACTCTCTCCGGGGCGCCCAGCACCAGGCGCTCGTCACCGAGATCCAGAGCGCTCCATCGCCGGCGGGAGGAAAATGGCACCTGGTCTTCGACCGCAGAAGGCTTGACATCGGCAAGCCCGGCGTCCGCCACCGCCTGAAGCGTGGCATTGCGGGACGGCGAGCTGGCGGCGTAGCGGGCCAGCTCGCGCCCCAACGTCTCCTCATCGACGCCGGCGGCTGGAACCAGTCCCGCCAGGCGCAGGCGGGGCTCCGTGAGCGTCCCGGTCTTATCGGTGACGAGCGTATTGACCGAGGCGAGGGACTCGATGGCGTTGAGCTGCTGCGCGAGCACGCGGCGCTGCGCGAACTTATACGCGGACACGGCCGCGGTCAGGCTGAGGAGCAGGATCAGTCCCTCCGGGATGAGGTTGGCCAATCCCGCGACGATCGTCTGTACCTGTGCGTTGCCACCCCTGACGCGGAGGAGCACGGACGCCAGCAGCCCGATCGCCAGCGGGATGGAGAGGACTACCAATCCCACGAGCAGCCGATCGTTTGCGCGCTCGAGCGGTGAGCGAGGGTGCCGGAAGCTGCGCGCCGTGGCGGTCAGTCGCTCCGCTCGGCTGTGCGGCCCGACCGCGGTCGCTTCATATAGCCCCGTGCCCTCGACGGCGAAGGAGCCAGACCAAACCGGATCCCCCGGGCCCCGCACAGAGAGCTCGGACTCGCCGGTCAGGTTGGCCTCGTCCAGGGCGAGGCCGTCGGCCGAGACCAGGCGTCCGTCGGCGACGACCTGGTCTCCCGGCGCCAGGCGCACCAGGTCCCCGACCACCACCTCCTCCACCTGGACCTGGACATCGGTGCCATCGCGGACGACGACAGCCTCGGGGGCCACCAGTGCCGCCAGCTGATCGAGCGCCCGCTTGGAGCGGATCTCCTGAAATGTTCCGATCGCGATGTTGGCGACCACAACCGCCAGGAACAAGGCGTCCTTCCACGAATCGAACACGATCGTGAGGACTCCGAACACGACCAGAACCGCATTCGGGATCGTCAGCGCATTGGCAAGGAAGATGCTGCGGTAGGAGCGGCTCGAGTGACGACCGCGCGTCTCGCCGCGCTCTTCGCGGCGGCGCGCCGCCTCGGCGCTGCTCAGCCCGGGGCCCACTGTCGCACTCGCCGTTGCCATGTGTGCCCACGCTAGTGGATGGCGTTCCAGTAACGTGACCAGGCGAGAGGCAAGGGGCGCGTCGAGGCGCGCAGCGCGGAGGTATGGTTCTTCGCGGGGTGACGACTTTTTCCACGACCACAGCACCACGGTCCGGGCGGACGTGAGATGACCGAACGCCTGGACGTCGAGTTTGGCGCGGACGGCGCGGTCACGTTGGGCGGATGGCTGTACCTGCCGGACGGCCCCGGGCCCCATCCAGCGATCACGATGGCCCATGGGTACGCCCTGGTTAAAGAGCACGTCCTCGAGCCGTTCGCGCAGGCGTTCGCCGAGGACGGCTTCGTCGTCCTGCTACATGACCACCGTGGCTTCGGGTCCAGTGGCGGCGAGCCCCGCCAGGACGTGGATCCCTGGAGGCAGATCGCCGACTGGCGACGCGCCATCTCTTTTCTGGAGAGCCGATCCGAGGTCGACCCCAAACGAATCGGCCTGTGGGGTACCAGTTACGCGGGGGGCCATGCGATCGTCCTGGGTGCGACCGATCGCCGCCTGAGCTGCGTGGTCGCGATGGTCCCGACGATCAGCGGCTACGAGCAGGGGCTGCGCCGGATCCCGCCCGATGCCGTCGATGGCCTCGAGGAGGCGTTCGCCGAAGACGAGCGTGCGCAGGCGCGGGGCGAGCCGCCCCGCTATCAAGCGCTCGTTGGCGATGACCCCGCCGTGCCAGCCTCGTACCGGGCACGAGAAGCGATCGATTTCTTCTTGCAATCGCTTCCCGAGGGAACGCAGTGGGAGAACATGGTCACAATCCGATCCACCCGCGCGGCGCGGATGTACGAACCAGGCGTTTGGATCGGTCGGGTTTCACCGACGCCGCTCCTGATGGTGGTCGCGCTTAACGACACAGTCACGGTCGCCGGGTTGGCGCTCGCAGCCTACGAGCGCGCGCTCGAACCGAAACGACTGGAACTTATTCCGGGCGGGCACTTCGATCCTTACGTTTCAAACTTCTCCAAGTCGAGCGGCGCAGCCCGCGCGTGGTTCCGCCACCACCTCACCTAAGCAGCCCTATCCGGGTTCGCGTATGCGTCACGTCGGTACGGCGCGCGTGGCGTCCCAGGCCGTCGAGCGACTGTTTGCTCCAGGCCTGGAAGTAGCGCCTTCCTACGATCAGGTCCATCAGCCGGTCGCCCAGTCGCTTGGGATCCATCCCCATCTCCAGCTCGATGAACGTCCCTCCCTGCGCCGGCGTGAGTAGCCACTCCGCGTACGTTCCCGTCAACTCGCAACTCATCCGAATTTCCCGTAGGTCATTGCGCTGCTCGACCAGGAAGTGCGACTGGATTTTCCCCTTCGGCGTTTTCGTAACCTGGACGAAGTCGTCGCCCTCCTCAAAGCGCTCACCCTGAACCTCAACGACGCGAGGCCACCACTCCGGGTAGCGACTCGGGAAGCCGACGAGGCTCCAGACCTCTTCCAGAGGGGCGTCGAGGTGGGCGTGTTGCCGATGCACGGACACGCCCAGAGTGTCTCACCAGGCAAGCCCGGAAGTGTGGGACGCTCTACCGAGCGCTCAACGGCTCGGCGCCCGGCTCGCCTCGACACCCCGGACGTCGCCGTCCACATCCCGGACGACGACGATATCTTCGAAGCCTGGAAGCGCGAGCTCGCTGGCCTGGTCCCCGCCGAGCCCGAGCAGCAGGGTGCCGCCGGGACATAGCCATCCGGCTGCGCCGGTGACTGCCCGACGCAGGATCGACAGTCCGTCCGGCCCTCCGTCATAAGCCAGCGACGTCTCGAAGGTAAGCGTGTCGCGGTGTAGCAACCCGAGATCGTGGCTAGGCACGTGGGGCACGACACCGGTCACAAGGTCGACGGTGCCGCAGAGCTCCTCCGGCAAGCCGTCGAAGAGGTCGCCGATACGGGCGTCAACACCGTTGGCCCGCGCGCACGCGACCGCTCGCGGATCGAGGTCTGTCGCCAGCACTGTGGCGTGCGGCCTGCGCGCCGAGAGCACAGCGGCGATCGCGCCCGACCCGCAGCAGATATCGACCGCCGCGCCCGTGTCGGGCAGGCAGCGCGCGGCGCGCTCTGCCAGCGCCTCGGTGTGCCAGCGCGGCACGTAGACACCGCGGGTGACCCCAATCTGCAAGCCGCAGAAATCGACCGAGCCGGTGATCCACTCAAGCGGCTCGCCGTTCAACCGCCGGCCGACCATCCTCTCCAGCCGCGAGGCGTCGCCCGCCGCCGCCTCGAGCAACTCTGCCGCCTCATCCGCCGCCGCGACGAAGCCGGCACCGGCCAGCCGCAGCGCGAGATCGCCATTCGTCATCACGCGGCGATTACAGCGCGATCGCGGCGGACAGGACGCGCCGATGGATTTCGCCGTCTCCTCGGATCTAGATACTGTTTCGCCGGCAGGCGAGCGAGAGGAGCCCGTGAGCACACCGGTCAAGCTGAAGGCCCGCGGTATCGCGGCTTCGCTCGTGGAGCGCGTTCCCGATGTCGTTGCCAGGCCGCTCGCGACTCCTCCAGCCGGCAGTGGTCTTGAGCCCGTCATTGGGGATTCTGGCGTGCCGCTCGTGGGTCACACCCTCGGGTTTCTCCACAACGGCCTAGCCCATGCCCGGCGCTATTACGAACGCTTCGGGACCGTGTTCTGGGTCGACGTACTCGGCACCCGCTTGGTCCAAGTGCTCGGTCCCGAGGGACTCGAAACCGTTCTAACCAACCGCGACGGCGCGTTCTCGAACAAGAAGGGCTGGGATCACTTCATCGGCGCGTTCTTCAATCGCGGCGTGATGTTGATGGACTTCGATGAGCATCGCCACCACCGGCGGATCATGCAGCAGGCATTCAAGCGCGAGCGGCTCGTCGCGTACCTGGACAAGATGAACCCGGCGATCGAGCGCGGCATCGCCCGGTGGCGTCCAGAGAGCCGTTTCGAGCTCTATCGGGCGACCAAGCAGCTGACGCTCGACATCGCCACCGAGGTGTTCGTCGGAGCCGAACTGGGTGCGGAGGCCAACCGGCTGAACCGAGCGTTCATCGACTGCGTCACCGGCGGGCAGGCGCTGATCCGGGCCGACGTCCCCGGCGGCAAGTGGCACCGCGGCCTCGCGAGCCGGCGGCTGCTCGAGCATTACTTTCGCAGCCAGATTCCCGCCAAGCGCGCGAGCGGCGCCGACGATTTATTCAGCGTTCTTTGTCACGCAGAGACCGAGGATGGCGAGCGATTTTCGGACGTGGACATCGTCAACCACATGATCTTCACGATGATGGCCGCCCACGACACGAGCACGATCACAGTGGCCATGATGGGCTACTACCTCGCGCGGCATCCAGACTGGCAGGAGCGGGTGCGGGAGGAGTCGCGGGCGCTCGGAAAGACAGCGATCGGCTACGACGACCTCGACTCGCTGCCCTCGATCGACCTCGTGTTCAGGGAGACCCTGCGGCTGAATGCTCCCGTCGGAATGGTGGCGCGTGAGGCGATCAAGGACACCGAGATCGACGGACGCTTCATCCCGAAAGGCACCAGGCTGATGCTCTCGATCTATCCAACCCAGCGCATGGAGCCCTGGTGGAAGGACCCCGACACGTTCGATCCCGACCGCTTCAGCGAGCCCCGGCGAGAGGACGCATGGCACAAGTACGCGTGGACACCGTTCGGCGGAGGGGTGCACAAGTGCATCGGCATGCACTTCGGTGGGATGGAGGTCAAGGCGATAATGCACCAGCTGCTGCTGCGCAACTCGTGGCGGGTGCCTGCCCGATACGAGACTGTGATCGATTACGGCACTGGGCCGTTCCCCGGCGATGGGCTCCCGATCGAGCTGCGGCCGCGGTAGGTCACCGGACGCGAGATCGTTCTAGCCATCTCTGCGTCTCGGCCTTACGGGGTTGCCCCAAAGGTCCACTACGGGCTCGCCCCTCACGCCGGCTCGCTGAGGGCGCGCGGCTGTTACCTCAGATGAACTCCGGTCGGGCAAGTCATCGCTGCGCACCATCGGACGGCGCGTAGCCTCCTGTTCGACACGGTCCACGAGCCACGGCCCCGTGATGTCGCCGCCGCGACAGACGATCTGTAACCGTGCGAGCGCTCGCTGCTCGCCGGCGAAGTCGGAATAGGGAACCGTGAGCTGCCATGCGATGCCGCGCATCGTCGACCCCTGCTCGGATGGGTCGGACCCCTGCTCCGTCAGGTAAACGGCAATGAGATCAATCCGGGTCGTTTCTTCAACCGGGACGTGCTCCCGC
>VAWT01000421.1 GCA_005883415.1 Actinomycetota bacterium
GCCAGCTGGAGCGCGAGCTCGGCACGCTGCTTCGCAAGACCGCGACCCAGATCGCATCTGGCGAGAAGCAGGCCCCGGTGGCGATTGACCTGGATGCCGTCCGGGACGCGCTCGGACGCCAGAAGCACTTCCAGGAGTCGGCGATCCGCACCGCGGTACCGGGTGTGGCCACAGGCCTGGCGGTGACCGGGGCGGGCGGCGACGTGCTGTTCGTCGAGGCCACCGCAATGCAGGGCAAGCCTGGGCTCACGCTAACCGGGCAGCTCGGCGACGTGATGAAGGAGTCGGGACAGATCGCGCTCTCCTACGTGCGTGGGCACGCAGATGAGTTCGGGATCGAGCCTGACGCCTTCCACGGGCAGGAGTTCCACGTGCACGTTCCGGCAGGTGCCATTCCCAAGGATGGCCCGAGCGCCGGAGTGACGATGGTGACCGCATTGGCATCGCTACTGAGCGGTCGGCCCGTGAAGCACACCGTGGGGATGACCGGCGAGGTCACCCTCCAGGGTCGCGTGCTGCCCATCGGCGGCGTCAAGCAGAAGGTGCTTGCGGCGCACGCCGCGGGTCTGACTGAGGTGGTGCTCCCGGAGCGAAACCGCGGCGACCTCGACGACGTGCCCGAGGAAGTCCGGGAGGCGATGAAGTTCGACTTCGCGATGACGATCGACGAGGTGCTCGGCGTGGCGCTCGAGCCCGAGTCGATCCCCGCCGCGGCCTAAGCGTTGACAGTGGGCGACGCCGGCTTTCGGGCCGGCGTCGCCTCGATTTGCGGAGCCAGCCGCACGGGTAGGTTTTCCTCATGACGACGATCAGCCCCACTCAAGAGCAGCAAGTACTCGATCAGGTCCCCAAGCAGCTGTACATCGGCGGGGAGTGGGTCGACGGCAGCGAGGGAACGCTGGGCGTTGAGGACCCATCGACGGGCGACACCCTGTGCGAGGTGGCTGACGCCTCGGCGGAAGACGCCACCGCGGCGCTCGACGCCGCCGTCGAGGCCGGCCCCGAGTTCGCCAAGCACCCCCCGCGCGAGCGCGGCGAGATCCTGCGACGGGCGTTCGATGCGATCACCGCTCGCAGCGACGAGCTAGCGCTCCTGATGACGCTCGAGATGGGAAAGCCGATCGCCGAGTCGAAGGCCGAGATCGCCTATGGGGCTGAGTTCCTGCGCTGGTACTCCGAGCAGGCCGTGCGGATCGACGGCCGCTACGCCGTCTCCCCCAACGGCCAGGGACGGCTGCTGACGATGCAGCAGCCCGTGGGCCCGTGCCTGTTGATCACGCCCTGGAACTTCCCCCTGGCGATGGGCACGAGGAAGATCGGTCCGGCGATCGCCGCCGGGTGCACGATGGTCGTCAAGCCCGCGCAGCAGACGCCGCTGTCGATGTTGATGCTGGCGAAGATCCTGGAAGAGGCGGGACTGCCCGGAGGAGTGCTGAACCTGATCACGGCGTCGTCCGCCAGCAAGACCACCGGTCCGGTGATCTCCGACCCTCGGCTGAGAAAGCTCTCGTTCACCGGCTCCACCGAGATCGGCCGCAAGCTTATGGAGCAGTCCTCGGAGAACCTGCTGCGCCTATCGATGGAGCTGGGCGGCAACGCGCCGTTCATCGTGTTCGAGGACGCCGACCTCGACGCGGCGGTGGAGGGGGCCCTGATCGCCAAGATGCGCAACATCGGCGAGGCCTGCACGGCTGCCAATCGGTTCCACGTCGCCGCGCCCGTCGCCGAGCAGTTCGCGGAGCGGATGGCCGAGAAGATGGGATCGATGAGGGTCGGGCGCGGCACCGAGGACGGCGTCGAGGTCGGGCCGCTGATCGACGACAAGCAGCGCACGAAGGTGCAAGAGCTGGTCGACAACGCCGTCGGCGGTGAAGGGATTCAGCGACGAGGACGAAGCGATCGCCGCGGCCAATGACACGGAGTACGGCCTGGTGGCCTACGTCTACACGAATGATTTGAAGCGCGCCTTGCGCGTCGTCGAGGGCCTCGAGACCGGCATGGTCGGGCTCAACCAGGGGATGGTCTCCAACCCCGCCGCCCCCTTCGGCGGCGTCAAGCAGTCAGGCTTCGGCCGGGAAGGCGGCCCGGAGGGCATCGAGGAGTACCTGGAGACGAAGTACGTCGCGGTGAACCTGTAGGTGGGATAGGAGATAGGGGACCTATTCGTCGGTGAGCCCGGTCAGGCGCCAGGCGAAGGTCACCATGGCCCCGGCCGGCAGGTCGTACGAGAACGACTGGTGGTGCCAGACGACCGCGAAGCGAGCTCGAGCGCTCGAGTTGTTGTATGCCACGAGCGCCTCGGTCCCGTCCGGGTTGAGGAAGGCGACGTCGTCCAGCCCAGCCCCGGGTCCAGCCGCGGAGTACTTGACGAAGTGGTTTGAGTCGATGCGAACCGCTCCCGGTTTGAGGAACTTGCTCACCTGTCCTAGCTGGAAGTACGGGACGCCGAACGAGACCCGGTGCGTGCGCTCGTCGACCGTCACCACGCCGGTGCACCCGTGGCATGCGGTGTTCGGCGCTTGCACCGGACCGCCTGCCGGATCTAGCGCCAGGTTCCAGAGCGCCACCGCGCTCGCCCAGTTGCGAAGCGAGGCGATCTCGAGCTCCGCCGGGAACCACGTGGGATCAGTCTGCGAGGTGCATTCGGTGACCCATTGCTCGAGCTTCGGCTCCTGGCGGTGCAGAGCGCTCATCACGGTCGGCGTGCCGTAGTAGCAGTGGAAGGCGATGCCCGAGAGGTCCCGACTGGCCGAACCCGTAAGCAGCGCCCTCACGTACGGGGGTGTGACGGTCGACCAGGTGGAGTCGTAGCCGAAGATCGCGGTCTTCAACCGCGCGCGCCGCAGGGCGGGCTTCAGGTAATCCGCCACAAAGCTGGCCTCGGCCCATTCGGGCAGGTTCAGCCCGGGATACCAGGTGCCCTGGCCAGGTTCGTTCTGCGGGGTGACGGCGGTGACCGGCACCTTCGCGCGTGCGTAGCCGCGCAGGAACTTGACAAAGTAGTTGGCCAGCTCGGCGTAATCGGACGGCAGCAGGTACGACGCGTTGTCGGTGTTGCCGAGGTTGTTGTAGATCTTCATCCAGTCCGGCGGAGTCCAGGGCGTGGCGATGATCTGCGCCGCGGGGTTGAGTGTCAGCGCTTCGCGCAGGGCGGGCAGGATGTAGGGGCTGTCGTGGCTGATTGAGAAGTGCCCCAGGCTAGGGTCCAAGCCCCCGGGGGGATGATCGTCGTACGTATACGGATAACCATTGGCACTGAAGTCCGAGGCCCCCATCGGCACCCGGATGAAGCCCAGATGGATGCCGCCCGGCCCGTACAGCGCGTCCATCGTCTTCTTGAATAGATGCCGCGGCAGCTGTGTGTACAAGAGCCACGCCGAGCTGTCGGTCATAGCCGCGCCGACGCCGACGATGCGCTGGTAGCGCACCGAGTCCGAGATGTGGATCACCGGAACGCCTGACGGTTGCTTGCTGCTGAACCGCAGCTCGCCCACGGGCGCCAGGTGCTGACCCAGATCGTGGCTGGTTTGAATCACCTTGATGACCGGAGCCACGTTGGCAGGCGGAGGCGACATCGCGGCCCACGCCGCCTCACCGACGACGACTGCCGCGGCGAACAGCAGATACGTCACACGCCCTATGTAGGGATTGAAAAATCGCCGCACGGAACGGGGAAAGTTTGCTGGTGGGCGGGCTTCATAGACCGGGCACCCATCGCCATCCCTGCGTCTAGTCGCAGTTGAGCGGCTTTACGCTAGACCCCCTCGCCATCTGACCACTGAGACGCACAAGCGGGAACGGTAGGTCTCGCGTCGGACGCTGGGCGGACCCGCCCCGCCGGGCTCAGGTTTCGATCGGCGTGTCGGTCGCCTTGCCCCACTCGACCCACGAGCCGTAGTAGACCCGCACGTCCGGGTAATC
>VAWT01000075.1 GCA_005883415.1 Actinomycetota bacterium
GCACAAGCTCAAGACGCGAAAGCCTCCGAGGCGGACGTGTCCTCCGAGGCTTCCCCCGATGAGATCGAGCCCACGTCAGAGGACGTCCAGGCGGAGGAAGAGGCAGCCGATGTGGTGCTCGAAGCCGAGGCCGAGATCGATGAGGACTCCGAGCCTGAGGCTGAGGAGCCCGAGCCCGCGCCCCCCGCGCGCCCACGGCGTCCCAGGCGCCGGCGGACTGCAGAACCCGAGGCCGAGGAGGCCGAGAAGCCCGAGGCCGAGGAGGAGGCCGAAGCCGAAGAGGAGCCCGAGGCTGAGGAGCGCGAGGCGCCCGCCAAGCCTGCACCTCGTCGTCGGGGGCGGCGGGAGCGAGAACCGGGTCCGCCACCGGTCGTACGCGCCCAGGCCAAGTACGTGCGAACTTCTGCCCGCAAGGCGCGTCTGGTCTGCGACCACATTCGCGGAAAGAGCGTTGAAGACGCACGAGCTATCCTCGCCCACGCGCCGCGTACGGTCGCGCACGACTGGAGCAAACTGCTGGAGTCAGCGGTCGCGAACGCGGAGCACAACCACGAGCTCGTCGGCGAGGATCTGTTCGTGAAGGGCGTCCAAGCCGACGAGGGCCCCACTATCAAGCGCTACAGGCCGCGCGCCCTCGGACGGGCGACGCGGATTCGCAAGCGCACCAGTCATCTGACGATCTTGCTCACGCCAAAGGAATAAACATGGGTCAAAAAGTTCATCCTGAATCACTGCGAGTGGGCTACATCCACGACTGGAAGTCCAACTGGTTCAACGAGCGCTCGTTCGCCGACTACCTGGACGAGGACATCCAGATCCGAGGCCACATCATCCGCCGGCTGTCGCACGCCGGCCTTTCGGACATCACGATTCGCAAGAACGCGACGGAGGTCGAGGTCAACATCCATACGGCGCGGCCCGGGATCGTGATCGGCAAGTCGGGCTCCGAGGTGGATCAGCTCCGACGTGACCTGCACCGGATCACCCGCAAGCAGGTCAAGGTGAACATCCTCGAGATCAAGCGCCCCGAACTCGACGCTCGCCTCGTGGCACAGTCGATCGCCGAGCAGCTCCAGAACCGCGTGGCGTTCCGGCGCGCGATGAAGCGCGCCCTTACCAGCGCGATGCGCTCGGGCGCCAAGGGCGTGCGGGTACAGGTATCGGGTCGACTGGGCGGGGCAGAGATGGCTCGCACCGAGGGCTACTCCGATGGGCGCGTACCCCTGCACACCCTCCGCGCCGACATCGACTACGGCTTCCACGAGGCGCGGACCACGTTCGGGCGGATCGGCGTCAAGTGTTGGATCAACAAGGGCGAGATCATGCCCGAGGGCTACACGGGCGCCGAGCTGACGAGCATGGAGGAGCCGGCGCCGCAGGCGTCCGAGCGCGGCGGTCGCGGTGGCCGCGACGGGCGCGGCCGTGGTGGTGGCCCCGGTGGCCGCGATGGACGGGGTCGAAGCGGCGGCGGGCCAGGCCGAGGCGGAGCCGCCGGACGCGGCGCCGCAGGACGAAGCGGGCCCGCGCCCGCCGATGCAAGTCGTGGGGAGCGAGCGACCGGCCCACCCGGTGAGGCAGCCGCCGTCGCCGGAGGGGGCGAGGAGGCCAGCCGCGGGTCGGAGACGACGGGCCGCGGTAGGTCCCGGTCTTCAGGCCGTAGCCGGAGGCCCCGCGGGTCCTCGGGCGGTGGTACAGAGGGCAACGGCGGCGAGTCGGGCGGCGGCTCGGGCTCGGAGCAGGGGAGCTGATGCTCTCACCCAAGCGCGTAAAGCACCGCAAGCAGTTCCGCGGCCGGCGCCGTGGATTGTCCAGGGGCCAGGTCAAGGTCCAGTTCGGCGAGTACGGGCTGAAGTCGCTCGATCCCGGATGGCTGACGAACCGACAGATCGAGGCCGCCCGGATCGCGATGACGCGCAAGATCAAGCGCGGTGGCAAGGTGTGGATCAACGTCTATCCCGACAAGCCGGTCACGAAGAAGCCCGCGGAGACCCGGATGGGATCCGGCAAGGGATCTCCAGAGGGCTGGGTTGCGGTGGTCAAGCCAGGTCGCGTGATGTTTGAGCTGGCGGGGGTCCCTGAACCGCTGGCGCGCGAGGCGATGCGGCTGGCGGGCCACAAGCTGCCGGTGCGGACGAAGTTCGTCCTACGGGAGGAGCTGTGAACGCCGCTGAGCTGCGAGATCTTGGCGAAGCCGAGCTTCGCGAGCACATCGACGATGCCCGCCGGGAACTGTTTGGGCTGCGCTTCCAGCACGCGACAGGCGAGCTTGACAACACGGCATCGCTGGGTCATGCCAAGCGCGAGGTGGCGCGGGCGCTGACGGTGGCAAGAGAACGAGGAATCGAGATTCATGGCTGAGGAACCTGAGACTCCGGAGACTCCGGCCCCGGAGGGCGAGTCCCCCTCCGAGGCAGAGCGCTCCGCACGGGACGAAGGCGCGGACCAAACTCCTGACGCGACTGCCTCTGAGGCGGACGCGTCGTCCGAGCCTGCGGCCGAGCCTGCTCCTGAGACGCTCCATCCGAAAGAGCGGAAGCGACGTGCCCGAGCTCAGAAAGCAGCCAGCACGCCGGCGCGGCCGGCGGTGGCACCCGAAGAACGTCAGGCAGAGCGGATGGCAGAGCGGCGGCGCAAGAGCGAGATACGGCGTGCCGGGCGGCTGCGAGCCCGGGAGAAGGCACGGGCGCGGGCCGGTGAGGCTCGCGAGACGCCGCCTCGTGAGCACGCGCCCGGCAAGCAGCAGACTCGCCAAGGTGTCGTCGTCTCGAGCCGGGCGGCGAAGACGATCACGGTCAGGATCGACTCCGCTCGCCGCCACCGGCGCTACGAGAAGATCGTCCGCACCTCGCGCACACTGCACGCCCACGACGAACGCGGCGAGGCGGGGATCGGCGACACGGTCATCGTGCGCGAGTCGCGCCCCGTGTCCCGGACCAAGCGCTGGCGACTGGTCGAGATCCTTGAGAAAGCCGAATGATTCAGAACGAAACCCGGTTACGCGTCGCGGACAACAGCGGCGCCCGCGAGATCCTTGTCATCCGCGTCAAGGGCGGCTCGCGCCGCCGGTACGCAGGGATCGGAGACGTCGTCACGGCGACGGTCAAGCAGGCCACCCCGCAAGGATCGGTCCGCAAGGGGGAGGTCGTGACGGCGGTGGTCGTGCGCACGAAGAAGTCCTACGGGCGCAACGACGGAACCTACATCGCCTTCGACGAGAACGCTGCCGTGCTAATCGATAACCAGAACAACCCCCGCGGAACCCGAATCTTTGGCCCCGTGGGCCGCGAACTGCGGGAGCGCAACTTCATGAAGATCATCTCGCTGGCACCGGAGGTGCTGTGAGGATGGAGGCCCGCTGAACATGCCAGCACGGATCAAGGCAGGCGACGAGGTGATCGTGATCGGCGGCAAGGACCGCGGCAAGCGGGGGAAGGTGCTCCGCGTCGAGCCGCGTGAAGATCGGCTGTACGTCGAGGGTTTGAACATCGTCAAGCGCCACCAGAAGCCGCGGCAGGTCCCAGGCGCCGACCGGGCCGAGCAGGTGGGAGGGGTCATCGAGAAAGAGGGCCCGATCCACCGTTCAAACGTGATGCTCGCCGACCCCAAGGACGGCAAGCCGACGCGTGTTGGGGTCGAGCTCGTCGACGGCCAAGCCCATCGAGTGGCCAAGCGAAGTGGAACGAGGATCGACTGATGGCGGCAGCGAGGCTCAAGCAGCGCTACCTAGAGGAGATCCGACCTAAGCTGATCGAGCGCTTCGGGTACAGCTCGCTGATGCAGGCGCCGCGGATCGACAAGATCACCGTCAACATGGGGGTGGGCGACGCCAAGCAGGACTCGAACATGCTGGACGCGGCGACCCAGCAGCTGGCGACGATCACCGGGCAGCGGCCCAACGTCCGCCGGGCGAGGAAGTCGATCGCCCAGTTCAAGGTCCGCGAGGGGATGCCGGTCGGAGTCGCCGTGACGCTGCGCGGGGAGCGCTCCTACGAGTTCCTGGACCGGCTGATGTCCGTGGCGATCCCGCGCATTCGGGACTTCCGCGGACTCCCGCGGCGGGCGTTCGACGGGCGCGGGAACTACTCGCTAGGCGTCCGCGAGCAGATCATCTTCCCGGAGATCGACTACGACCAGATCGACCAGGTCCGCGGTCTGGACATCACGATCACCACCACGGCATCGAGCGACGAGGAGTCATTCGCCCTGCTCGAGGCGCTCGGGATGCCGTTCGCCAGGGACAGCCGTCCTGCAACAGAGACTTAGAGGAGCACATGGCTAAGACATCACAGGTCGTCCGCCAGCGGCGGACCCCCAAGTTCAAGACACGCGGGTACTCCCGTTGCCGTCGCTGCGGCCGGGCACGCGCCGTGTACCGCAAGTTTGGGCTCTGCAGGATCTGCCTGCGCGAGCTGGCGCACAACGGATATGTGCCCGGGATGACCAAAGCGAGTTGGTAGCCGATGTCGATGACCGACCCCGTCTCTGACTTCCTGACGCGGCTGCGCAATGCCGCCGCGGCGCAGCATCACGACGTCGACATTCCCTACTCGCGTATGAAGCGAGAGCTCGCGCGCATCCTCACCGAGCAGGGATACATCGAGGCCTTCGAGCAGATCCCGCCCTCGCCCGGTGATCCCGGCGGGCAGCTGCGGTTGACTCTGAAGTACACGAGCGAGCGGGCGCCGGTGATCACCGGCCTCGAGCGCGTTTCGAGGCCCGGCCGCCGGACGTACGTCGACCATGCCCACATCCCGCGGGTCCAGGGGGGGATGGGAACGGCGATCATCTCGACGTCCCAAGGGGTGATGACCGGTCACGACGCCCGGCGCGAGCGCGTCGGTGGCGAGGTCGTGGCTAAGGTCTGGTGATCGAGCCATGTCCCGAATCGGAAAGCAGCCAATTCCCGTGCCATCCGGCGTGTCGATCTCAATCGAGCCTGGTCGGGTGACGGTGAATGGCCCCAAGGGCGAGCTGACCGAAAGGGTGCCGCGCGACATCAAGGTCGAACAGGTGGACGGGGAACTTCGTGTGACACGCCCCACCGATCGCGGCGAGCACCGAGCTCTGCACGGCCTGACCCGGACGCTGGTGGCGAACATGGTCCAGGGAGTGACCGATGGGTTCGAGAAGCGGCTTGAGATCCAGGGCGTGGGCTACCGCGCACAGCTGCGAGGCAGCGATCTGGAGCTCGCGCTCGGGTACTCGCACCCGGTGCCGGTCAAGGCACCGGACGGGATCGAGTTCGAGGTTCCGCAGCCGACGCGGATCGTGGTCAAAGGCGTCTCAAAGCAGCGCGTGGGCGAGGTAGCGGCCTACATCCGCAAGCAGCGCAAGCCCGAGCCCTATAAGGGCAAGGGGATCAGGTACGAAGGCGAGTACGTGGCCCGGAAGGTGGGTAAGCGGGCGTGAGCGTGGCGACCAAGCCACAAAGGCGGCTCAGGCGCCGCCGCCGCGTTCGGGCCAAGGTGCGCGGCAGCGCTGAGCGTCCCCGGATCTCGGTGTTCCGGTCAAATCGCGGGATCTTCGCTCAGCTGGTCGACGACGACGCCGGCCGGACGCTGGCAGCGGTGACCTGGACGGAATCGGAGCTCAAGCCGCTAGGAAGGCTCGATCAGGCCAGGCGCGCCGGGGCCCTGCTGGGCGAACGTGCGAAGGCGGGTGGGATCGAGCGGGCGGTGTTCGACCGGGGGGGCTACCAGTACCACGGTCGCGTTAAGGCGTTCGCCGACGGTGCCCGCGAGGCCGGGCTGCACTTCTAGCTACTCTGGATCAGCGCCAATGTCCCGAGAACGCACAGTGTCATCGACCGGCCTCGACCTACAGGAACGTGTGGTGGAGATCAACCGGGTCGCCAAGGTGGTCAAGGGCGGTCGCCGGTTCTCGTTCACGGCCCTGGTTGTGGTCGGTGACGAGCGCGAGGTCGTCGGCATCGGCTACGGCAAGGCGAACGAAGTCCCTGTCGCGATCCAGAAAGGGGTCGAGCGCGCGAAGAAGAACCTGTACCGGGTCCCGAAGCACGGCTCGACCATCACCCATCAGGTGACCGGGCGCTTCGGGTCGGGCTCCGTCTTGTTAAAGCCCGCGTCTCCCGGTACCGGGGTGATCGCGGGCGGCGGCGTACGTGCCGTGCTCGAGCTCGCTGGCATCCGGGACGTGCTGTCGAAGAGCCTCGGGTCCCAGAACCCCATCAACCTGGTCAAGGCCACGATGACGGGGCTGGAGTCGTTGCGAACGCCTGACGAGGTCGCCGAGCTGCGCGGGCTCTCGATCAACCAGGTTCTCGGTCTAGCGGGCAACGGGGGCGCGTCCTCAGCCACCGCCACCGAGGACTCCGGATCGCCCGCAGAAGCGTCCGGGGAGTCCTCCCCGTGAGCAACCTCAAGGTGACGCAGCGCCGCTCCAAGAACGGCGCCGATAAGCGCCAGCGGGACACGCTGCGCTCGCTTGGCCTTCGCCGCATCGGACACAGCGTGCAGCACGACGACACGCCCCAGATCAGGGGCATGGTCCACAAAGTCAGGCATCTAGTAGAGGTGTCGGAGGATGGCTGACAGCCGAATTGGCCTCCACAACCTGAAACCCGCACGGGGGTCGCGCAAGGCACCCAAGCGTGTGGGGCGCGGCGAGGGCTCCGGAACCGGCAAGACCGCGGGACGGGGCCAGAAGGGTTGGGGCGCGCGCTCAGGCGCCAAGCGGCGGGCGCGGTTCGAGGGCGGGCAGAACCCGATCCACATGCGCATGCGCAAGCTGCGCGGCCCGCACATGAAGAAGTCGATGCCGTTCGAGCCGTTCCGCACGCACACCCAGCCGGTCAACGTGGGTGACCTCGAGGCACGGTTCGAGGCCGGTGACGCGGTCACGGTGGAGGCTCTGCAGGCCCGAGGCCTCGCGACTCGCAAGGAAGTCCCGGTCAAGGTCCTGGCCAAGGGGGAGCTGAGCAAGTCGCTGACCGTGCACGCGCACGGGTTCAGCAAGGCCGCGCGGGAACGGATCGAGGCCGCCGGCGGAACGTGTCAGCTGATCGAGGGTTGAGGCCGCTCAGGAACGGCATCCTCGGGCTCCTGAACCTGTTCTCCGGCGGCGCGCTGACCCGGATCGCGATCTTCGCGCTGGGGATCATGCCCTACATCACGGCGTCGATCATCCTGCAGCTGCTGACCGTCGTCGTCCCGTCGCTCGAGAAGCTTCAGAAGGAGGGGGAGGTCGGGCAGGCGCGGATCACCCAGTACACGCGCTACCTGACCGTCGGGCTGGCGTTCGCACAGTCGATCGGGTACGTGTTCCTGTTCCGGAGCCTCGAGAAGCAGGCCGGCGTCACGCTGATCGCCAACTTCAACCTGGGCAAGGTGCTGCTGATTGCCATTTCATTGACCGCCGGGACCGTGCTGGTCATGTGGATGGGCGAGCTGATCACCCAGCGGGGGATCGGCAACGGCATCTCCTTGATGATCTTCGCCAGCATCGTCTCGCGGATCCCGAGCGGCCTGCAGTCTTGGTGGAACAACCCCAACGCGAGCTTCAAGGTGGCGATGCCGTTCATCGCGCTGGCGGTGGTGGCGGCCGTCGTGTTCGTTCAGGAGGGCCAGCGCCGGATCCCGATCCAGTACGCGAAGCGCGTGATCGGGCGGCGCATGACCGGCGGCGGCCAGACCTACCTGCCTCTACGGGTCAACATGGCCGGCGTCATTCCGGTGATCTTCGCGGCCAGCGTGATGGCGATTCCCCCCACCGTGGGCCAGCTACTGGCCAAGAACTCGACCCACGGCTTCGCCCACGGGCTGGCTGTGTTCTTCGGCCCCGGAAGCTGGCACTACGTCCTGGGGGAGACGATCTTCATCATCATGTTCACGTACTTCTACACCGCCGTGACGTTCAACCCAGTCGATCAGGCGGACAACCTGAAGAAATACGGAGGCTTCATACCCGGGGTGCGACCAGGTAGGCCCACGGCCGAGTTTCTCGACCGCATCCTCGCCCGCCTGACGTTTCCAGGAGCATTATTCCTGGCCGCGATCGCGGCCTTACCAACGATCCTGATCACGCAGACGAACTCGAACTTCGCATTCGGGGGGACCTCGATCCTGATCGTGATTGGCGTTGCGCTGGATACGATGAAGCAACTCGAGGCGCAGCTGATGATGCGCAACTACGAGGGCTTCTTGAAGTAGGGCCTGGGCAGGAACCTGCCCAGCGTTGCCCGATAAGCTGCGCCCATGCCGGAGCTAAACCTGATCCTGTTCGGTCCGCCGGGAGCAGGGAAGGGAACGCAGGCCGATCGGCTGCGAATCGACTTTCGGCTTCCGTTCATCTCCACCGGAGACATGCTGCGAGCCAACGTCAAGGACGGCACCGAGCTCGGCAAGAAGGCCAAGGAATACATGGATCAGGGCGAGCTCGTCCCGGACGAGCTGATCGTTGCCATGGTCGCGGAGCGGCTCGGTGAGCCTGACGCCCAGGACGGCTTCATCCTGGACGGGTTTCCGCGCACGATCGATCAGGCGGAGGCGCTCGACAAGCAACTCTCGGAGCTGAAGCGCCACATCACCGCAGCGGTCCTGATCGAGGTCCCCGACGATGAGGTGATCCGGCGCCTCTCGGGTCGGCGAGTGTGCGTCAAGGCCGGCCACAACTACCACGTCGAGTTCGATCCACCGAAACGCGACGGGGTCTGCGATCAGGACGGATCGCGATTGATCCAGCGCGACGACGACAAACCGGACGTGATCCGCAACCGACTCGAGGTCTACCACAACCAGACCGAGCCCCTGGTCGACTACTACGACCAGAAGGGATTGATGCGTCGGATCGACGGAACCCGCAGCCCCGACGAGGTTCACGACCACATCCGGGCGGTGATCGCGACGCTTCGTCTGGAGGACGACGTCTAGCCTCTTCTCATGATCATCAAGAAGACCCCAGCGGAGATCGACCGGATCGCGGCCGCCGGCACGATCCTGGTCCGGACGATGAACCTGCTGGCGGGCAAGATCAGGCCCGGCGTGACCACTGGCGAGCTGGACGCCGCTGCCGAGAAGTTCATCCGCTCACAGGGAGCCGAGCCGGCGTTCAAGGGCTACCGAGGCTTTCCCGGGTCGATCTGCACCTCGCCCAACTCGATGATCGTTCACGGGATCCCGGGCGGCTACCGACTCGCCCGCGGCGACATCCTGTCGGTCGACATCGGGGTCATCCACGAAGGGTGGGTAGCCGACGCGGCGCGCACGTTCGCGATCGGCCCGATCACGCCGATCGCCCGAAAGCTTTTGACGGTGACGGAGGAGGCCCTGTTCGCGGGGGTCGGACAGTGCCGTCCGGGCAACCGCCTAGGCGACGTCTCGCACACGGTCCAGGAGCATGTCGAGGCTGACGGGCTGTCGATCGTAAGGACCCTCGTCGGCCACGGGATCGGCCGCGACATGCACGAAGATCCTCAGATCCCGAACTACGGCCACCCTGGCACCGGGGTCCCGCTCGAGGAGGGGATGGTGCTGGCGGTGGAGCCGATGGTGACAGCCGGCCGCCACGGGGTCCGGGTGGGCGACGACCACTGGGCGATCTACAGCCAGGACGGCTCGCTGTCGGCCCACTTCGAGTTCACGGTCGCCATCACCGCCGAAGGTCCAAGGGTCCTGACGCCCTGGCACGAGGCGGGGGGCGGTCGGGCGGCGGCGTAAGCCGATCGATGCGGCTCGAGTGCTTGGGAGCCGCTGACCGGAGATCCCGCCGGCGGCTGACCCGCGGCTCAGGACCGGGGTCAGCCGCCACGAGAACCGGTTAGGCCGGCGCTCCGGCCGCCATCTGCTCGCGGACGTGGGCCGTGACCTGGTCGAATTCCGCGGTGAAGGCGTCATAGTCGAACTGGAGCGTGTTCAGGTAGGTGCTCCAGCCCATGGTGTTCTTGGCGATCATCGCCGTCTCCGTGATCTCGTCCTCGCTGGCGCCAAATAGCCGCGCCGCCTCGGTGTGGAAGTAGACGCAATAGCGACAACGAGTGGCACCGGACACCGCCAGACCGATCATTTCCTTGTACTTGGTGGGGATAGCGGTCTGATCCGAGAGCTGGAGGGACTTGAAGCTTGCCCACTCCGTGGGGAGCAAGTAGTCGGGGACCCTCTGGAAGAACTCGGGCACCAGCCCGAGCGTCTCCTCGATGTCCCGATCTACCTCGCGGCGATCCTCGAC
>VAWT01000084.1 GCA_005883415.1 Actinomycetota bacterium
TGCCGGCGGTGTCGTGGGTGGTGCCCGATCAGGCCCACTCCGACTGCCGGCGGTGTCGTGGGTGGTGCCCGATCAGGCCCACTCCGACCATCCGCCGACGGACATCCATGCTGGTCAGTCCTACGTCACCAACCTCATCAACGCGGTGATGAAGGGGCCCGACTGGAGCTCGAGCGCGATCATCCTCACCTGGGACGACTGGGGCGGCTTCTACGACCACATGGTGCCCCCTTACGTGGATCCGAACGGCTATGGGATCAGGGTGCCGTCGTTGGTCATCAGCCCCTACGCGCGCCGTGGCTTCATCGACCACCAGACGCTCAGCTTCGACGCGTTCAACAAGTTCATTGAGGATGACTTCCTCGGTGGTCAGCGGCTCGATCCGACAACCGACGGCCGACCCGACCCCCGGCCCGACGTGCGCGATGCCCAGCCTCACCTGGGCAACCTGGCAGAGGATTTCGACTTCAGCCAGGCCCCGCGGCCGCCCATGGTCCTGCCGCTCAACCCCCCGCCGGGGCCTCCGTCGGCTCCTGGTGACTAACCGGCCGGAGCCTGTGGACGAAACGGGACTATATGACCCGTTCCATCGACAGGCCCCCGGAAACTTGAGCTAGCCCTCCGCCTCCAGCGCGCCAGAGGCCCTGGCCGGCCTGGCCGGCAGCTTCACCGGCGCGGCGTGCATGGCCCGGAGCTTGACCTCGCGCCATGACATGCCCTCCCTGAGCAGTGCCGGCATCCCCAGCACGATCCCGGTCGATACCTCGACCGCCTGCAGGATCACGCCGTAGGCGATCGCGGCCGGGATCCCGACATGCCAGCCGGTATGAAGCACGGCGACGCATGCCGCCTGGAACACGCCCAGGTTGCCAGGGGTCACCGGCAGGACGGCGGTGATGTTCACGGCAAACAGAACAGCTGCCGCGGCCCCGAAGCCGGCCTGGTGACCCAGACCCAGCGCCACCAGCAGGATGTAGCAGCCTAGGCACTGAAGGGCCCACGCCCCGAGCTGGGCCACGACGGCTCGGGTCCCGAGGCGCGGATTGCGAAAGACGACGAGACCATCCCGCACCCGTGCCAAGGCGGCACGCAGCTGGACTACCAGCGCTTGGCGGCGTCCGAAGCGGTTGCCCCGCCGGAGCGCGCGGTGCTGGAGCACAGTGGGAGCCGCCACGACGACCAGCAGTAAGGCCAGCGGCGCCATCGCGGTTATGAGCAGCGCGTTCTGATGTCCGTTGAACAGGTCGACGGACGAGAACATCGCCGCGCCCAGGATCACCAGCGCGAGGACGTTCAAGAGCGTTTGGGAGACGACGGTGCCGAGCACCACCGGCAGGTTTTCGCGGGGTCGGCCGGTCCGCCGGGCCACGACCAGCGCGCGCGCTGGCTCGCCAAGTCGGGCCGGCAGGGTGCACGACATCAGAACGCCGATCAGCGTTCCCTGGACGGCGTCCGATAGGCGCAGTCGCGCCTTCGGCAGCGCCGCCCGCAGAATCGCGTCCCAGGAGAACGCCCGCAGGACCATCGCGATGCACATGACGCCGAGCCCCAGGACCACCAGCGACGGCGAGGAGTGGATAAAGGCCGAGATGATGTTGCCCAAGCCGATCTTCTGGACCGCCAGCACGGCCAGCACCGCTGCTCCCACCGTGGCGGCTGCCATCGCCGTCCGCCGCGCGAACGCCGGCAGCGCCCTGCGCGGGCTGGCCGGCTGGGGCTCGAGACTCGCCAGCCGCTGCGCGGGCAAGTGAGGCTTCAGGTCGGCGGACCGAACGCCGACCTTGACGGCGGCGCGTGCCATGGCCCCCTGAGGCTCGGGCGTCGCGATCGCATCCTCGTAGGCGCCGATGACCTCGGCAGCGACCCGGGGCCAGGCGAAGCGCTCGGCGTTGCGGACGGCCGCTCGCGCCATCTCGCTGCGCCGGTGGGGTTGCTCGTAAAGATCGCGGAGCGCCTCGGCCAGTGCCTGCGCGTCGCCGCGCGGAACGAGTATCCCGTCGACGCCCTCGCGCACCACGTCGCGGTAGCCGGCGATGTCGGAGGCGATAACCGGTGTGCCCGAGGCGAACGCCTCCGTGAGCACCATTCCGAAGCTCTCACCGCCGAGCGACGGCGCACACAGCACGTCCGCCCGCTCGAGCTCGGAGCGCTTGCGCTCATCGTCCACCTTGCCCAGCGCGCGCACGCCATGGCCGTCAAGCAGCATCGGCGCCAGCTCCTCGTCGGAGGGGCCGATCACCGTCAGCTCGCACGGGACGTGCTCGCGCAAGGCCTCAAACGCCCGCAGCAGCAACGGGAGGCCCTTGCGGTCGACGGCCTGACCGACGAACACGATCCGAAGCTCCTCGCCCATCGGCCTATCGGCGGCCATACGCGCCCGCTCGGCGTCGAGGTGGACGCCGTTGGGGATGATCCGGTAGTGGCCGCCAAAGAACCGCCGTCCGGTCCAGGCGGCGGCTTCGGACACCGCGATCCTCACGTGCAGCCGGTTGAAGACCCGCCACGCTCCGATCGCGTTCGCGATCCCGTTCGTGAGCGCGTTCGAGGAGTACACGTGAAATGTGCCCACCACCGGTAGGCGCGAGCGGTCGGCCGCAAGCCATCCGATGACGGGCGCGATCGGCTCGTGCACATGCACGACGTCGAACGAGCCGGTACGCAGCTCTCGCTGCATCGTGGCGTAGCCAAAGGGCGTGATCGATAGGTTCGAGACCGCTCCGTTTGCCTTGAAGCCGACCGTCCGCCCGAGCGGCACCAGGTAGTCGGGGGCCTCGAGAGTCTGCGGGCTGGCCCCGCGGTGAAGCGCCGACGAGAACCGGCCCGGCGGGTCAAACGGCGCCAGGACCCGGACGTGGTGGCCTTCTTCGATGAAGCGCTCCGCCAGCGCCTTGATATGCCGCGTGACGCCCCCCGGATACGTCCACGAATAAGGGGATACCAGGGCGATCCGCATACTCTGATCCTAGTGTGTAAACCGCTGACTGCGGTTGGTTTCTAAGTGGGTTCTTCGCTGGTTTTAGTCTGCGGGTCGCGCGCGCTCGGCGCCCTATCATCCAATCGACCACATGCCAGTACGGCATTTCGTCAAATACACCTTCCTGAAGGTCGATCCTGCTTGGCGGCGCCGCGACGACGAGCTCCGTGCCGCGGACAAACGCGAGTTCATCGCCGCCTGCGAGGATTTCGCCGACGGACACCTGCTGCGGGCGTTCTCGCTTGTGGGCACGCGCGGTGACGCCGATCTGATGCTGCTTAGCCAGGCCCAGAACCTGGAGCGGATCCACGAGTTTCACGTCGTGCTGGCCCAGAGCGGTCTGATGAAGTGGTGCACCGTGCCGTACTCGCTGCTGGCGATGACGAAGCCATCGGAGTACTCGGAGGAGTCGCGGCTCGAGGTCCGGCCGGCCCAGGGCAAGTACCTGTTCGTCTACCCGTTCGTCAAGACGCGGGCCTGGTACGGGCTGTCGGCGGAAGAGCGCTGGCGGATCATGCAGGAGCACATCAGGATCGGGCGCGAGTACCCGTCGGTCGATCTCAACACCAGCTATTCGTTCGGCCTCGACGACCAGGAATTCGTGGTCGCGTTCGAGACCGATAACCCTGCGGACTTCCTCGACCTTGTCCAGCGGCTGCGGACCACCGAGGCCAGCTCCTACACGGAGCGGGACACCCCGACCTTCACCTGCATCTCGTGCTCCGTGGAGCGGGCGCTCGGCGCGCTCGACGGGGCGGCGCTGACGCTCACCGAGACTCCGTGAATAGCGACTTCGACGAGGTCCGCGACATCACCGTGATCGGCGCCGGACCGGTCGGGATGTGCACCTCGTTCTGGGCCGGCATGCGCGAGGCCTCCTCGCGGATCATCGACTCGTTGCCGGAGCTCGGCGGCCAGCTGACCACCCTGTATCCGGAGAAGTGGGTCTACGACGTGCCGGGCCACCCCAGGGTCCTTGCCAAGGACCTCGTCGAGCTGATGCGCCGGCAGGCCCTCGAGCAGTTCGACGTGCCGGTGCATCTGAACACGACCGCCGACACGATCTCCTGGGAGGAAGACGTCGTCGTGCTCCACACCGACAAGGGCGAGCTTCGCTCCCGGACCGTGATTGTCGCGGGCGGCCACGGCGCGTTCGAGCCCAAGAAGCTCCCCGGCTTCGACATGACGCCCTGGGAGGGACGCGGGGCCCACTACATCGTGGGAGAGAAGTCGGTGTTCGAGGGCAAACGGGTGATGATCGTCGGCGGCGGCGACTCGGCGATGGACTGGGTGATCAACTTGCTCGACACCGCCAGCGAGGTCGCGTTGGTCCATCGTCGCGAGGGGTTTCGCGCGCACGAGCTGACGGTCGGCCAGGTGCTGGAAGCCGCCGAGCGCGGCGATCTCGCGCTGCATGTGCCGTTCCAGATCAAGGAGGTGTACGGCGACGGAAGCGTGGAGCGGGTGAGGCTGTTTCACTCCGAGGACGAGGCGCACGAGATCGAGGTCGAGGTGGACGCGATCCTGCTCCAGCTCGGGTTCAAGACCGCGCTGGGGCCGCTCAAGGACTGGGGATTCGAGGTGGTCAAGGGCGCGATCGCCGTCGACCAGGTGATGAAGACCTCTCTGGACCGGGTGTGGGCCTGCGGCGACATCACCACGTTCGACGGCAAGCTGAAGCTGATCGCGACCGGTTTCGCCGAGTCCGCGGTCGCGGTCGCGCAGGCCGTCCACGAGATCCGGCCGGAGACCAAGATCCAGCCCAAGTACTCGACCAACACCGGAGTGCCGGGCGCGGTAGAGGGACAGCCCTGAGCGCCGACACCGAGCTCTGGCCGGAGGGCTCGGTTCAGGCCAAGGCGATCGCTCACCTCCGGGCCGGCGACCCGGTCCTGAAGAGCCTCGTCGACGAGATCGGCGTTGACGGCCTGGGGGACCCCCGCGCCGGCCGGCCTCGCGACCACTACGGCGCCCTGGTTCGCTCGATCGTCGGCCAGCAGCTCTCGACCAAGGCGGCGCGCTCGATCTACAACCGGCTGACCGACCGCTTCGGCGGCCGCACACCCACTCCGGCCGAAGTGCTGGCCGACGACCCCGAGGAGCTCAAGGCCGCGGCGGGGCTGTCCCGGGCCAAGGTCTCCTTCCTGCGCTCGCTGGCCGAGCACGTACTCCAGGGGTCGCTCGAGCTCGACCGCCTCGACGAGCTGCCCGACGAGGATGTGATCGCGGAGCTCGTCGCGGTGCGCGGGCTCGGCGTCTGGAGCGCCCACATGTTCCTGATGTTCCATCTCGGGCGCCCCGACGTGCTGCCAGTTGGAGACCTTGGGATCAGGCGGATCGTGATGCGCCGCTACGGGCTCGACGAATTGCCTGCACCTGCAGAACTTGAATCGATCGCGGAACCGTGGAGACCGTATCGGACGCTCGCTTGTCGGTTCCTCTGGAGATCTCTTGATGCGACTCCGGCCTAGGGATGAGTTCGCTCCCCTGAGGCTTGACGCATACTGTGAGCCCGTCGATCCTCGCCTGGTTGGCGAGATCGCCGTGATATGTGACGAGACGGGCGTCGCCAGGATGGGGACGTGGAACACGGTTACCCCGTACTCGCTTGCCGCCTCGGGTACCCGTTCGAGGTGCTGAGCTCACCGGGGGCGGGCGAAGACGAGATGCTGTTCACGGTGGCACAGAACTGCCACCACTACGCGCGAGCGCTGCGGAACCCGCACACACCGCCGGAGTTCTTCCCCGCGGAGTTCAGACAGGCGGTGTTCTCACTCGACGCCGAATATGCGATCGCGGCGCATGGGACACTGCACACGGACGCTCTCACCCGCATCGAGCGAGCGGCACGGGCAGTAGCGGATTTCAACGCCAGTCGGCTACCCCTTATCCGAAGCAAGGCTGACGCGCCCCGGGGTCGCTAGCCCCGAGGCTCGTGCGAGGCCTCGTCGCGCTCCTCTCGGTGTTTCCGTACGTCTCGCCGCACGGCCAAGGCCAAGAACTGCGTCAAGAACCAGACCGGGTACCAGACCGTGACGGCGAGCCACCAGAAAAGGATGAGCAGAATCACGACGGGCGTGATCCAACCGCGCTGCCACCGCTGCTTCAAGCTGCGCCGGAGATGCATGGCCCGCCGTGCGGAACCTGAGTACGTCATCGACTTGGGACTGTGGTGCAGAGACATCGCCCCCACCCATGATGGCACCTCAGGCAGCACCCTTCCGAGCCTGAGCGGTCTCGGGGACAATACGCCGGTGCGGATGGAGCGCGAACGAGCGAACGTATTCCGGGTCACCGCGACGAGCCAGGAGCTGTCGGTGCTCGTGGCCGCGGCGCGGATGGCGTTCGAGGCGATGCAATCGGCGCCCGAGCCTCCGCCGGCCGAAGCCGTCGAGGCGCTGAGGCGCGTGCTTTCGGAGTTTGACAGTGCCCGGGAGGGATTGGCCGCGGAGCCGCCCGGGGGCGACTGACCACCGGCGGCGCCGGCACCCAGCCACCCCCGAGAGCTGTCAGGCAGGAGCCCCAGCGGCCGTCAGGCGGGAGCGCCAGCGGCCATCTGCTCGCGGACGTGCTCGGTGACCTGGTCGAACTCGGCCGTGAACGCGTCGTAGTCGAACTGAAGGGTGTTCAGGTACGTGCTCCAGCCCATCGTGTTCTTGGCGATCATCGCCGTTTCGGTGATCTCCTCCTCGCTGGCACCGAACAAGCGAGCCGCCTCGGTGTGGAAATAGCAGCAGTAGCGGCAGCGCGTCGCCCCTGACACCGCGAGTCCGATCAACTCCTTGTACTTGTTGGGAATCGCGGTCTGGTCGGAGAGCTGGAGCGACTTGAAGCTCGCCCACTCCGTCGGCAACAGGTAATCGGGAACCCGCCTGAAGAACTCCGGCACGAGCCCCAATGTCTCCTCGATGTCGCGATCGACATCGTTTCGGTCCTCGGTGATCATGCGATCAGCCCCTTTTTAGCCGTCGTTAGCGCAAATGCGAGCCGCGGCGACGGTGCCCTCACCATCCTTTCCTCGCCCGGCCCGACGAGGTCAGCTAATAGGTCCACAGTCTCTCGCCACAGCGCCGCTGAGTCAACCCGACGACTGAAGCCTCAGCCGAGAGCTCACTCCCGGCGAGTCCGCGGGGGGCACAGGTCGCGCCCCGAGAAAGGGCCCGGTCACCCTCTGAGAAATGACCGGCGGGCCCTGCCGAGCTCTAGACGGCCGAAACCTCTTCCTCGTCCGCCACGCGGAACGAGGAGCCGCAGCCACAGGCGGCGATGACGTTTGGGTTGTCGACCTTGAAGCCCGCGCCCTGAAGGCCGTCCACGAAATCGATGACCGAGCCCTTCACGTACGGCAGGCTGGCGCGGTCGACGAGCAGGGGGATCCCCTTGTCCTCGAAGACGGTGTCGTCATCGCGCCGCTCGTCGAAGGCGAGCGCGTACTGAAAGCCTGAGCAACCGCCGCCGCGGACGCCTACCCGCAACCCGGCGGAATCGGCGATCGACGCCTGGCCGGTCAAGAACTCGCGAACCTTCTCGGCACCCTTGTCCGTTAGCGTGATCATGCTTCACGAAGTATAGCTACGATCGGGACGGGAGCTCCATCTCGCTACGCTGTCCACATGTCCGCGGAATCCGCCGTAGCCACCCCGGAAGAGCTCAAGGCCCGAATCGAGGCCGGGATCCCGGGCGCAGCAGCCACGGTGACTGGCGACGGGCACCACTTCAACGCAGTGATCACTGCCTCCGCCTTCCGCGGGCTGAGCCGAATCGCCCAGCACCGGCTCGTCTACGAGGTGTTCGGTGCGGAAATAGGCGGCCGCATCCACGCCCTTTCAATCCAGACCCAGGTGGGAGAACCAGCATGAGCGAAACCAACCCCCTCCGCGAAGAGATCCAGAACGCGATCACCGAGAACCCCGTGCTCCTGTTCATGAAAGGAACACCGGATCAGCCCATGTGCGGGTTCTCGGCGAGGACGGTGGCGATCCTTCAGTCGGTCGGCAAGCCGTTCGCGGCTGTCGACGTGCTGCCGGACCCCCGGATCCGCCAGGAGCTGTCTGCTCTCTCCAACTGGCCGACGGTTCCCCAGCTGTTCGTCAATGGGGAATTGGTCGGCGGGTGCGACATCGTGACCGAGATGTACGAGTCAGGCGAGCTTCAGCAGTCGCTCGGCGCGGAGGCGGAGGAGGCCCCGGCACCAGCCCCCGAGGTCGCCCAGCCGGAGTCGAAGCCGCTCTCGATCGAAGACCTGCGATAGCGCCGACATCCGCGCCCGTGAGCGGGCGCAAGAGCTAACCTCATAGCGCGTGACGCCCCGGGTGTTGCGCAGGTTCGTGCTAGCCGGCACCGTCGTGCTGGCGGCGCTGTTGGTCGCGCTCGCGGTTCTGGCGACGGTCAACAAGGATCAGGGCAGCTCTCAGAGCTCGGTGCCAGCCCCGCTGGCCACCGGGACTGCCCTTTCGCAACCCCGCAAGGTGCCGCCGGTTGAGCTGGTCGACGAGCAGGGCAAGCCGTTCTCGCTCAGCCAGTGGCGCGGGAAGTGGGTGGTGCTCGCTCCCTCGCTCACGCTTTGTCATGAGGTCTGCCCGATGACGACAGGTGCGCTGACGCAGCTCACTGACGAGGTTCGGCAGGCGGGGCTCTCCAGCCAGGTCGTGGTGGCGGAGGCCACGGTGGATCCGTGGCGCGACTCGCCTGCCAGGGTCCGCGCGTACCGCCGGCTTAGCGGCGCGAACTTTGCGATGTTGACCGGCACCCAGGACGAGATCCGACGACTGTGGAGCTTCTTCGGCGTCTACTACCAGCGCGTGCCGCAGGGCAATCGGCCAGATGTCGACTGGCTGACCCACAAGCCCGAGACGTTCGACGTCCAGCACACGGACGGCATCTTTTTCATCGATCCAGCCGGTCAGGAGAGGATCGCTGAACAGGGGATGCCGGCCGTGTCCGTTCTCTCCCCCACATTGCAATCGCTCCTCAACGACCAGGGGCGCCAGAATCTGGCGCATCCCCAAACGCCGTGGACGGCGCCCGAGGCACTCAATGACCTCTACTACCTCATGGACCGCAACATCCCCGCCAGCGCGGCGCCGAAGGTTGTGCCGCCGACCGCGGCTCAGGCCCAGCAAACGCTCCGGGGCTCGCCAGGAGCGCTCGCCGCGCTGCACTCCCAGGCCGGGCAGCTGCTGGGCTCAGCCGGCCCGCTCAGCGCGCGGTTGAAATCGCTCCGCGGTTATCCGGTGGTGCTCAATGCCTGGGCGGCCTGGTGCCCGCCCTGCCGCAGCGAATTCAGCCTGTTTGCCTCGGCGGCGGCCAAGTACGGGCGCCGGGTCGGATTTCTCGGCATCGATACGAACGACGCCTCGAGCGACGCGCGGGCCTTCCTGGCAAAGCACCCGATCAGCTATCCCAGCTACCAACTGAACTCCACCCAGTTGGTGCCAGTTGCAAACCTTCAGGGCATGCCGACCACGATCTACATCAGCCCCGCGGGCAAGGTCCGTAATGTGCACACGGGCCAGTACGACACCGCCACGACGCTCCAGAACGACATCGAGCGCTATGCCCTCGGGGACTGAATTTCACGCCCTGCGCCACGTCGGGGGCACTCTGCGCGTGCTCGACCAGACGGTGCTCCCCTGGGAGGAGCGGGAGCTGGTGCTCCGCAGAGCGCACGACGTAGCCGGCGCGATCCGGCGGCTCTCGGTTCGCGGCGCGCCGCTGATCGGGGTGGCTGCCGCCTATGGCATCGCGCTCGAGCTGAACGCTGAGCCGGGCCCGGAGTCGTTGGAGCGGGCCTGCACGCTGCTCAAGGCGGCGCGCCCAACGGCCGTTAACCTCGCGTGGGCTGTTGACCGCGTCCGAGCGGCTGATCCCACCGGTGATCCACAGCTGGCGCTCGCCGAGGCGAGGGCCATCGAGGCCGAGGAGCAGGCGGCAAGCGACGCTATCGCGGCCCACGGCGCCGACTTGCTGCGAGATGCGAGGCGGGTGATGACCCACTGCAACACCGGCGCGCTCGCCGCGCCCGGGCGCGGGACCGCGCTCGCCGTGATCGCCGAGCTGGCCGAGCGCGGCACGCTCGAGCTGGCGATCGCCACCGAGTCCCGCCCGCTTTTGCAGGGCGCCAGGCTGACGGTCTACGAGCTAAACCGGCTGGGGATCCCCCACGAGCTGATCGTCGACTCGGCGGCATCTGGGCTGATCGCCTCGGGCGCCGTCGACGCCGTGGTGGTCGGCTGCGATCGAGTGGCGGCCAATGGCGATGTGGCGAACAAGGTGGGTACCTACGGACTGGCGCTGGCTGCCGGGGCGGCCGGTATCCCCTTTGTCGTGGCCGGACCGACATCGACAGTCGACTCTGAATGCCCATCCGGCGAGGACATAGCCATCGAGCAGCGGGACCCGGAGGAGGTTCGACTCCTGTCCGGAACGCCACTGACCCTTCCTGGCACCCGTTGTCGTAACCCGGCGTTCGATGTGACGCCCGCGAACCTGATCACGGCGCTCGTGACCGAGCGGGGCGTCGTCGAACCGGCGGCCGTGGCGCCGACATGAGGGTGGCGCGCTCGGTCGCGCTGGATGACGTAAAGATCGAGGACATCGAGGACCCGGTCCCCGGCGATGATGAAGTTGTCTGCGACGTGCTGGCGTGCGGCGTGTGCGCGTCGGACGTGACCGATTGGTACGTGGAGCGGAAGCTGCCAGCCGTGCTGGGCCACGAGCCGGCGGGGATCGTAACCGCAGTCGGTGACGGGGTGCCGGACGTCTCGGAGGGCGACCGCGTGGTCATCCACCACCACTCCCCCTGCGGCGAGTGCCGGCGCTGTCGGCGTGGTCACGAGACGCTCTGCGAGCGCTTCCGCTCGACCCAGCTCGATCCCGGCGGGTTCGCGGAGCGACTCAGGGTCCCCGCCGACCTGGTTTCAGAGCTGCTGCCGCTCCCTGACGGCCTGGAGCCGGCGGCGGCGACGATGGTCGAGCCCCTGGCGTGCATCCTGCGCTCCCAGGACCGCGCCGGGCTGCGGCCCGGCGATGGCCTCCTCGTGGTCGGCGCGGGAGTGAACGGCCTGCTTCAGATCGCGGCTGCCCACGCTCGCGCCGTCGAGGCAGTATGGATTCGCGAGCCGAGGGCAGATCGTCTGGCGCTGGCGGAGGGATTGGGAGCGGAGCGACACGGCAACGAGCTGGTTGACGTGGCCGTCGTGTGCACGCCCAAGGCCGACGCGATCGCCGACGCTGCGGCAGCGGTGGCCCCCGGCGGGACACTCTGCCTCTACGCGCCGCCGGCTCCGGACGGGCCGCCTCT
>VAWT01000419.1 GCA_005883415.1 Actinomycetota bacterium
TGTGCTTGCGGCTGGCCGCGCTCGAGTTAGCGCTCCCGTGCAACGGGTGCGTTTAGGCCAGGCGGCGGCGGAGCCAGTGCAGGAACGAGACTGGCGCGGCGGCGGCGTGGCGGGGTGCGGGGACGGCGTGGCTGCTGGTGGCGGTGGTGGCGGTGTGCACGAGGCGGTCGTGGTCGGCGGCTCGGTGCAGGTCGGCGATGTGCTGTTGGGCGACGATGAGGGTGAGTTGGGGATGCATGGCTGGACCTCGTATCGGGATGTGGTGCGGGCACTGTGATGTGCGCGGGTTGCAGCGGGCTTGCCGTCCGGTAAACGACCGGCTGGGCATGACCGCGGGCGGGCGGTCTCGGCGGCGTGCGGTGGGCGGCGAGCGACCGGGATCGGTACGGTCGCCAAGGGCGTATGCGTTTCGGCATCCTGGGACCGCTACAGGTGATCGGTGATGATGGGCGTGAGCTCGTCCTGGGCGGGCGGATGCCGCGAGCCGTGCTTGCTTTGCTGCTGCTGCGGGCGAACGAGGTCGTGTCGAGCGATCAGCTGGTTGAGGAGCTGTGGGCGGGTGCGCCGCCGGCGAGCGGCGCGAAGGGGCTGCACGTGCACGTATCGCGGCTGCGCCGGGCCCTTGCCGCCGGCCACTCAGACCCAGACGGGGAGCGGCTGGTCACTACTGCCGGTGGCTACGTCTTGAGAGTC
>VAWT01000085.1 GCA_005883415.1 Actinomycetota bacterium
AACAGCATCATGGCCGCGAACAGCAACCTCAGCGCACGCTGGGGCAAGGCATTGGCCAACGCGACGCCCCCCGCCACGCCCAGGGCCGACAGGGCTCCTACGACCGCGCCGTCGCGCAGCGAGACATTGCCGTAGCGATGCTGGCGCGCCGCTCCGATCAGTGCTACAGGGATGATGGCGAGCAGCGACGTGGCTTCTGCCTTTACCTGGCTGAGCGACAGCACGAGCGTCAGCGCCGGCACGAACAGGATCCCGCCGCCGACGCCGAGCAGTCCGCTGACGGTGCCGGCCGCGACCCCCATGACCGCCGCGACAATCACGTCAACACCAGGTCGATCGCCACGCCGATCATCAGTAGGGCGAACAGAAGCGAGATGGTGTCGGTCGCGATGCGCTGCTGGATCCAGGTACCGAGAAGTGCGCCACCCATCGCGGGAATCCCCACGATGAGCCCCTTGCTCACGTCGACGTTCCCGTAGGCACCTTGGAGCAGGGTGGCCATCGCCGCGATCACGACGATCGCCGCTAAAGAAGTTCCGGTAGCGCGGCGTTCTCCGTACCCGAGCCACAGGACGAGCAGCGGCACGATCACGGTGCCGCCGCCGATCCCGAGCAACCCGCTCAGCACCCCCGCCGCAGTCCCGGTCGCGGCCAGCTTCAGCGTACGACTCACAAGGTGTGCGCGTCCGAGCAGTTGCCGGTGTCGGAGCGCATCGAGAGGGCATACTAGATGTGTGCCCGCAACGCTCTCGCTCGATGCGCTGGCGCCTCTTCGCCAGGATCCAGCCCGTGCCGCAATCCTTCTCGACATCGACGGAACGCTGGCCCCGATAGTCGACCTGGCATCCGACGCTCGGGTTCCTGAACGGACACGGCAGCTGCTGGCCGAGGTCGCGAAGCGCTACGGCGTGGTCGCGTGCGTCAGCGGCCGCCGCGCCTCAGAAGCGCGGGCAATGGTGTCAGTAGGCACGATTTCCTACCTGGGATCGCACGGGGCAGAGCTGCTTCGCGCCGGGTGGACGCAGCCGGTTTTGGACGAGAACGTGGCGCACTGGGCGCGGCGGGTGCAGGAGTTCGGGCGGGAGGCCGACACGGCCGAACTGCGCCGCCAGCGCGTTCGGATCGAGGACAAGGGCTTGATCGTGGCGTTCCACTGGAGAGGTGCTCCCGACGAAGACGCCGCCCGGGCCGGGATTGACGCGATCGCCGCTCGCGCCGAGTCAGCCGGGCTGCGAACCCACTGGGGCCGGAAGGTGCTCGAGGTGCGGCCGCCGGTCCGGATCGACAAGGGAGTGGGGATCTCAACCTTCCTGGCCGAGGAGGACGTTGATATCGCGCTGTATGCCGGCGACGACAGGACCGACCTCGACGCTTTCCGGGCGCTGGCCGAGCTCGCCGAGGAGGGGCGGCTCAAGCGCGTGTTGCGGGTGGGCGTGTACTCGGACGAGGGCCCTGATGAGATCTCAAGCGAGAGCGACTTCGTCATCGACGGGACGGGCGGCGTGCGCGATCTCCTATGGATGCTGCTTGAGCCCGCGGCCGAGGGGAACCGGGCGTCGTCCACCGATGCGAACCATCCGTTGGCGACCGATCCGATCGATCAGTAGATGCGCTTCACCGACTTCCTGCGCACCACCGTCCTGATCAGCGCCGGGGCGGCCAGCGCGCTCGCAGCGGTCACCGTCGCGGGCGCGGCCGACACCGGGGACTCGCTGATCGTGCCGGTGTCGGCGGCCTGGTGGGTGGCCGCCGCGCTGATCGGGATCTGGTTCGGGCGGCGCGCCGAGGCCTCGCCTCCGATCGCGTCTTTGCTGGTGAGCGCCCGGATGGAAACCACGCTGCCCGAGGTGAGCCCATCGCGGACGGTGCTCAATCGCCTGTGGCCGCTGTTGGTCTCGACGGTTGGTGCCGGCGCCCTGGCATTCGTGCTGCCGCAGGTTCCCGCCGTCGCCACCGGGTTCGCGATCATTTGGTCGCTTGCCTGGCGGCGGCAGGCCTCAGCGGTCACGGCCATCGAGGAGCGCGACGGCGCTCGCTTCTACATCCAGCGAACGTCTCCGTTCAAGCCAATCAGGCTCGTACGCACCCCGGGATTCCGCTCGAACCTGTTTGAGCTCAATGGCAGCTCCGGGCGCGCGCCTCACGTGAGGCCGCGTGCCTGACAGCTGGCAACATCTTCCGAAGTGATCGCCGCCTACATCCCGAGCCCGTCCACGAACGGCATCCACATCGGGCCGTTGTTCCTGCACGTCTACGGGCTGATGTACGTGTTCGCGGTGGGGGCCGCGATTTTGGTCTCGAGCAGGCGCTGGAGGAAGGCAGGCGGAGATCCAAATCTGCCCTACGAGGTGGCGCTGTGGGCCTTTCCCGCCGGCCTCATCGGCGGCCGGATCTACTTTTTGATCACGACCCCCAGCCAGGTGCCCGACCACTGGTGGGGGCCGTTTGCGATCTGGCAGGGCGGCTTGGGGATCTGGGGCGGGATCGCGGGCGGTGTGCTCGTCGGTCTGTTGGTATTGCGCCGACGGCTCAGCAAGCCCGACGTGCGCCGGTTCATGGATGCGGCCGCGCCGGGGCTGCTGGTTGCCCAGTCATTCGGGCGGGTGGGCAACTACTTCAACCAGGAGCTGTTCGGCAAGCCCTCGACGCTGCCGTGGGCGCTGAAGATCTCCCCCTCGCACCGGCCACCCGGATATCTCCAGTACGCGACCTTTCAGCCCACGTTCCTGTACGAGATCATCTGGAACCTTTCGCTGGCGGGATTCCTGGTGTGGTTGGGACATCACCGCAAGATTCGCCCGCCGGGATTGTTCGCCCTGTACGTGGCGGGCTACTCGGCATTCAGGCTGTTCGAGGAGCAGCTGCGGATCGACTACTCCGTTCACATCGTGGGAATGCGTCTGAACTTCTGGATCGCGCTGATTCTGTTCCTGACCGGCGTGGCGTGGTTTATCGCCACGCAGCGCGGAGTGACGTTGGAAGGGATCGGCGCGCGGATGGGGCTGGCGCCGGCGATCGGGACTTCCGGCCCCGACGGCCGGGCGCCGGCGCCGGGCGCTAAGGCCGCCCGAAAGTCGCTTGCAGCCTCCCGATCGCCAGGGCGCGGGCGACGGGCAGCGCGCCGGCCCCGAACCCCCGACTGAGCCCCGACGGCGAGCGCAGCGCGAGCAGCACGAACACGTACCGGTGCGCTTTGGCTCCGGGTGGCGGGCAGGGACCTCCGTAGCCGATCTTCCCGAAGCTGTTGCTGCCGGCGACTGTTCCGGGTGGGACCGACTCGCCGGCTGCGAGGCTTCTGACACTCGGAGGGATGTGCGCCAGCGCCCAGTGAAGGAACGGTCCTCCCGGGGCGTCAGCATCGATCAACTCCAGCGCGAGCTCGCGAGTCCCGCTCGGCACCCCGCTCCAGCGCAGCGGCGGCGAGATGTCGCGGCCGCTGCAGGTGTACACCGACGGGATCGTTCCGCCCGCAGCGAAAGCCGGGCTCGACAGCGTGATCGACGCGGGGGCCGAGCCGACGCGGATGGGCGTGGTCACCGTGCGCGCCGGACTGGGCTGCGACGACGACGCGCTGGACGTAGAGGACGGCTTCGATGAGGAACCACCGCATCCGGCGAGCAAGAGCAGCGCGCCGGCGATCGCCGCCACCCGCCCCTTCATGCCCGCGCGGCCCGCTTTCGCATCGCGTCGAGCTCGGCCCAAGGTCTGGTGTTCGCCACGTCCGCCGCTGTGAGCCACGCCCGGCGGGCGGTCGCGATCCCGTATCGAGGCACGCGCGTGAACGTGGCCGGTCGATGGGCATCGGTCGAGATCACGAGCGGGACTCCCGCCGCGGCGGCTGCCCGGGCCTGGATGTCGTTCAGGTCGCGGCGGTCGGGGTTGGCGTTTATCTCGAGCATGGTCGCGGTGCTCACCGCGGCATCGATCACCCTTTCAACGTCGTACTCGTACGGCGACCGGTGCTCGATCTTGCGGCCCGACGGGTGGCCGATCACATCCACCAAGGGATGCTCAATGGCGCGCACGATCCGCGCCGTCATCGCCTCGGGCGTCATCCGAAACGAGGTGTGGATGCTCGCCACCACCCAGTCGAGCTGCGCCAGGAGCTCCTCGTCGTAGTCGAGTGAGCCGTCCGGCAGGATGTTGACCTCCGAACCGGCCAGCAGCTGGATGCCATCGACCTCCGTCGAGCGGATCAGCTCGATCTGCTCCAGCAGCCGATCCGGCGAGACCTCATCTCCGAACCCGAACGTGGCCGAATGGTCGGTGATCGCCAGATACTGGTAGCCGGCGTCCCGCGCCGCGGTCGCCATCTCCTCAATCGAGGCCGTCCCGTCAGAGGCGGTCGTGTGGCAGTGAAGGTCGCCCTCTAGGTCATCCAGCGAGATCAGATCTGGAAGAGTGCCGGCCGCCGCCGCCTCCAGCTCGCCGCGATTCTCGCGCAGCTCGGGCTCGACGTATTCGAGGCCGAGAAGCCTGTAGACCTCGTCCTCCGTCGTGCAGCGGTGGGTCTCTGAAGTCTTGTCATCGAGTACGCCGTACTCGGAGACGTGCAGACCCTTGCGCACGGCGGCGTCACGAAGCGCCATGTTGTGTTGCTTGGAGCCCGTGAGGTGCTGGAGCAGGTTGCCGAACTGATCCGGGGCGACGATCCGCAGGTCGACCTGTAGGCCCGTGTGGGTTCTGAGCCTGACGCCCGCCTCGCCGGGCTTCTGCGCAGACTCGACCAGATTCAGCCCGGCTGCGGCCTGGGCCAGCGCCCGTGGGTCGGTGGCGGTCGCGATGATGTCGAGGTCCTTGACGCTGTCGGTCATCCGTCGGGCCGACCCCGCCAGTTCGACCCGCTCGGACGCGGGATGCTCCCTGAGCGCAGCGATGATCTCCTCGCCCACGCCCAGCGCCTGGTCGAGCACCACCCGATGCGCACGTTCCCCTTCGCCCGCGGCAACCAGGGCGGCGAGGATCGCCTCCTCGGCCTTGGGCCCGAAGCCCTTCAGGGTCTGGATGCGCTGAGTTTCAGCGGCCTCTCTGAGTGCCTGAAGCGAATCGATCGAAAGCTCGTCGAACAGCCGCCGCGCGCGCTTCGGCCCCAGCCCGGGCACGTGCATGATCTCGATCAGGCCCGGGGGGAACTTGGCGCGCAGTTTGACCGCGGCGGGGATCGCGCCCTCGTCGGCCAGCGCCAGCACCTTCTCCTGGATGGTGTGGCCGACTGCGGGTAGCTCGGTCGCGCGTCCCTGACGGGCCAGGGCGGCCACGGATACGGGGGCCTCGCGCACCGACTTGGCCGCGTTGCGGTAGGCGACGATCCGATGGATGA